>DAOWKG010000297.1 GCA_030639985.1 Desulfuromonadaceae bacterium | reverse complement strand
CCAGTGACCCTTCGCGTGTGAGGCGAATGCTCTCCCGCTGAGCTAATCGCCCGGAATGTTTTTTATACCAATATCGGCCTGGCTAGTCAATCTGAAGTAATTACCACTATTTCAATTAAACGTGAATCACCCTAAAAGTGATTTTTACGGTTTCTTAGCTCGGTGAACACTTCAAGTTCGGTCGCACCCTCCATTTTCAGAGCTTTACGCAAAGCGGGATCGTTAGTACGTAAGAATGGATTTGTGGATAATTCTTCTTGCAACGATACCGGAATAGTCTTCTCATTCCTGTCACGTTGAAGTTGCAGGTCACATAATTTATTACCAATAATTGCTGAATCAGGTTCAATCTGTGCGGCAAAACGATAGTTAGCCAGCGAATATTCGTGGCCACAATAAAGTAACGTCTCTGGAGGGAGTGCTTTTAATTGTTGCAATGAGTTAAACATCTCTGCCATTGTCCCCTCAAAAATCCGCCCACAACAACCAGAAAATAACACATCACCGCTAAAGAGTGCCCCCGGAAATGATCCCTGCGGGGACAGATAATAACAACAATCGGCTGACGTATGACCGGGAGTATAAAAAACCTCAATCGGGACATCCAAGCCGGACAGATTTGATTTAATCGCCTGTGCTACGGTATTCTCTCCAGCCAAAACAACATCAATCGCCGCTATCCTCTTATCGCCACCAACTACCAGACAACCGGTCAACCGTTTTAATTCGACATTGCCGGCACAATGATCTTGGTGCATGTGGGTGCTCAAAATCAACGACAACGTGCAACCATGCCGTTCAAGGTAATCAAGAACAGGTTGGGCATCACCAGGGTCAACAACTAACGTAACCCCATTCAGATGAACAACGTAACAATAGTTGTCCTGATGACAAGTCAAAATTTGAATATCAATCATTAGATGAACACTTTACTCCGAAATATTAAAAATTTATCCTCCCATAAAACGACTGTACCCTTAAAGTTTATTCAGTCTGCAGCCACCAGCATAGACATTTGTTACAGAAATAAATAACCAGAATATAAAAAAACTTTTCACCTTAAATCCTCCTCCTCAATGAAACACCCACCTATTAAATTTCAGAAAAAATCCAAAATCATGCAGTTCCTCTTTCCAGTTTTACGATATAGTCCAAGCATGATCTAGCATCAACAGCAACCACTTGGTCAATCATCATCAAATTGTGCGATAACTCAAAATTCTCAATCATTTTACCGCCTTGACATATCATCGAATTGGCAGACAAGTGCTGCATATCTCGAATTCTTTCAATCATTTCGCGACAATCATGCGCATAGCAATAAACATCTTTTTTCAGTGCCGTAGCAAAACCAACTTCAAAAACAGTGCCTGAATCTGGCTCTATCCCACGGAAAGGGTTCAGGTTTGCCATGATGATATCTGCCGACTCTATTAGTTTGATATTGGCAGTTCGGATCGCCCTGGCGACTTCATGCGGTGTGCCTTGAGTAGAAATACTATTATCAAGTGGAAATAGACCGATAAAACCATATTGATACGCAAGCTGCTTTAGTTTTTCACCAACTTCAATTGCATTTGGCTCAAAAACATCTGGGCCAGCGAGATAAATTTTTTTCATAAAATTGATCCTCCAATCTGCACCGATACAAACAATATGATTTCCAGTATACCGCCATTAAATAAATTTATATTTTGCAACAAATTCATGCGGTAATTATTTTAGCTATATTTTTTAAATAGTGAAGACAAATCACAAAAATGGCTAGTGGCGATCAAATAGTGGAAAAATCCAAAGAATAAATCTATGATTAGGCTTTCAGATACGATCCCAGAAACCTTTAGCCACCAACTGCATAGCCTCGGCTACAGTGTCAAAATTTAGGATATTGAGATAATGAGAATAGTCGCCATACTGATGCATATAGTTGTGATTTGTGTACTGTCTGTTGTATTTTTCAAAGCTGGTGCTCCAGATAGATCTATTGATTGGGCTTGGCGGGGGTTATTTTTATTGCTCCCATTTATCAATCTGTATGTCCTTTTTAAAGTTAAGAAAGACAAGAATAACTAGCGGATAAAGCGTACATTTTGGAGCAATTTCTACCCCGCCTAGATTAGCTTAGTAAAGCTTTGCTGTTAAAAGCAAATCCAACCTCCGTTGAACACAAAGTCAGTCTCGGTGCGCAACTATTTACACCCCCTTTTTTTCTGATAAACTGGGAAGATGCAAAAACCTAAGACAGAACTCCTTAGCCTCTGGGTTTGTATCCTCTTGTGCTTTTCAATAACGGTACTGGCCGGATCGTTAATGCACTACCTCATTTGTGCAGTTTTCTCACACGATTCATGTCGTTTTTTATGCCCATCATATTTGACCAAAGATACAATTGTTTTCCCCTTTTTTTTGGAAAAATCGTTCGAACTGCAATCATGGCTCCTTCTTGCAGATCGTAATTTACTAGGTATCGCCGGTAGCCATGAAAATCTTATATTTGCAAATCTGATAATGGCACCACTGATTGAAGAATCGATGTACCGTGGTCCTCTATTTTTATTAAAAAAGCATATTGGATTTAATACCTGGTAGTTCTTGGCCAGCTTCTTATGCCTAATATTTGTCCTTAGCCATAGGGTTTCGGGGCTATCAATTCTCCCGTTAAGTGTCCTTGGACTCACATCCTCATGGTTAATAATAAAAACAGAGCAATTCTGGCCAAGCATTGTTCTACACTTTTTGTTTAATCTTCAAGCGGTTTCCCTCCCTTTTTATCAATCATTCCTTTGGGGAGACTGAAGCCCGGTTAAGGATATCTGACTGTCATACCAAGTTTAAGCTACTACTGATGAGATAATCCATATACATAGGAGCATTTAAGAACAGAGAAAACGATGTTTTCCCCGGTTGCTATCAACGTTATCGTTGCTATACTTCTACCTAGGTAAAGACTTTCATAATTTTTATCCCGAACTTGAATCCCGGCTCTTTTCCGGATAGAAGCCTCCGGATATTCTGGGTGAGTATGGAGGTTTTTGGAATGGATTGGCAACCGATCAAAAAGTCTCTCCCCCCCTGGCAGCAGCAACCGAACCTTATCGACTACCAACAGACCTGTGCCGATTTTTCCTGGGATACGGTACGTGATAAGCTTGATGGCCTTCCCGACGGCGGAGGGTTGAATATCGCCCATGAAGCTGTTGATCGGCATGCCACCGGAGATGCTTCCACACGGGTTGCACTGCGCTGGCTCGGCAAGGGTGGGCAAGTTAAAAATTTCACCTACGCCGAGCTCAAAGCTCAAAGCAACCGTTTCGCTAATGTTCTGCGCTTTCTGGAGGTGGGCAAAGGTGAACGAGTGTTTAGCTTGTCTGGCAGGATTCCAGAACTCTACTTTGCCGCTCTCGGCACCTTGAAGAATATCAGTGTTTTCTGTCCCCTGTTTTCCGCCTTCGGTCCAGAACCGATTGCCCAACGACTTGAGCGTGGTGATGCCAAGGTTCTGGTTACCACTGAACGTCTCTATCGTAAAAAAATCGCGGCGTTACGCTCATCATTACCGAAACTTCAATATATCCTCTTAGCTGACAGCGATCAGGATCAAGATGAAACGGTTCTTTCCCTGCCTCGCCTTCTCGATGCGGCTTCACCAGATTTCATTATCCCGCCAACCGATCCTGAAGATATGGCCCTACTCCATTTCACCAGTGGCACTACCGGCAAGCCAAAAGGTGCAGTGCATGTCCATAACGCAGTACTGACTCACTACCTGACCGGAAAATATGTTCTCGACCTCCATCCAGGGGATATCTTCTGGTGCACCGCCGATTGTGGTTGGGTAACCGGAACTTCCTACGGGATTATTGCCCCCTTGACCCACGGGGTGACTAATCTGGTTGATGAAGCCGATTTTGATGCCGAACGTTGGTGTCGAACTCTCGCAGAACAGCGGGTCAACGTCTGGTATACGGCACCAACAGCAATTCGTATGTTGATGCGTAGTGGGTTGGAGCCACGCAAAAAGTATGGTTTACGGCAATTGCGACTGGTTCACAGCGTTGGCGAACCACTCAATCCGGAAGCGGTGGTCTGGGGCGAGCAGGCTCTTGGCTTACCGATCCACGACAACTGGTGGCAGACCGAAACCGGCGGCATCATGATTGCCAACTATGCGGCTATGGATATCCGCCCCGGTTCCATGGGGCGACCGTTACCAGGAATTGAAGCAGCTATTGTTCATCGGACTGCAAGCGGGGATGTCGAATTGGAAGAACAGCCCGACTGTGAAGGTGAACTAGCGTTGCGGATCGGCTGGCCGTCGATGTTTCGCGGTTACCTGCATGATGATGAGCGTTACCGGAATTGTTTTGTCGGTAACTGGTACATCACTGGAGATTTGGCTCAGAAAGATGCCGATGGCTATTTCTGGTTTATCGGCCGAGCCGATGACATCATCAAAACCTCTGGTCATATGGTTGGCCCTTTTGAAGTTGAAAGTGCCCTGATGGAGCACCCAGCTGTAGCGGAGGTAGGGGTGATCGGCAAACCGGAGCCGATGATTGGTGAACTGGTGAAGGCGTTTGTTGCTCTGCAACCAGGATTTGAGCCGTCTGATGAGTTAAGGCTGGAACTGCTTGGCTTTGGCCGGAAAAAGCTTGGCTCGGCGGTAGCTCCCAAGGAGATCGCCTTTACCAACAATCTGCCCAAAACCCGTAGTGGTAAAATTATGCGGCGACTGCTCAAAGCCAGAGAATTGGGACTTCCTGAAGGAGACATCTCAACACTGGAGGATAACCGATGACAACTGTGAATCCCCCTTCCGGGCAACCTTTGGTCAACCGGGAACAAAGCCTGCACATACTGCGGCAAATGTTGCGTATCCGCCGCTTCGAGGAAAAATCGGCTGAACTTTACAGCGCCATGAAGATACGTGGTTTTCTCCATCTTTACATCGGAGAAGAGGCGGTGGCGGTTGGGGTGGCTGAAGCCCTTACTGCTAACGATGCCGTGGTTGCAACCTATCGAGAGCATGGGCACGCCATGGTTCGAGGGATGAGCATGGCAGCAATCATGGCAGAAATGTATGGCAAAGTTGATGGTTGTTGTCGTGGTCGCGGTGGCTCAATGCACCTATTTGATGCCGAACGCCGTCTTTACGGTGGCAATGCCATCGTTGCCGGTGGCTTGCCGGTGGCAATCGGGTTGGCTTTGGCGGACAAGATGCAACAGAAAAACCGGGTCACCTGCTGCTGTTTTGGTGAGGGGGCGATGGCCGAGGGAGAGTTTCACGAGTCGATAAACCTGGCGGCACTCTGGCAACTTCCGGTCCTGTTTGTCTGTGAAAACAATCTCTATGCCATGGGTACTGCGTTGAAGTTGTCCGAATCGGTTACTGATCTCCCCAGCAAGGCAGCGGCCTACGCTGTGCCGACGGCATCGGTCGATGGGATGGATGTCATTGCCGTTGCCGAGGCTGCCGGTGAGGCGAGCAAAACAATCAGAGAAACCGGTGGCCCATTTTTTCTCGAATGTCGGACCTACCGGTTTCGTCCCCACTCTATGTTCGATCCAGAATTCTACCGTTCCAAACAGGAAGTTGAAGAATGGAAACAACACTGTCCGATTCTGTCTCTGACCATGCGCCTTAAGGAGTGTGGTTGGCTCGATGATTCTGCCCTGGAAAAGCTGGAAGGAGAAATAACGGCAGAAATTACTACGGCAGTTGAATTTGCCGAACAAAGCGAGTGGGAAGCAATCACAGATCTCACCCGGTTTGTTTATTCAGACCCGGAGGTGAACTGATGGAACAACAGTTGCGTAAAATGACCTATCGGGATGCGGTACGAGAAGGTTTACGTGAAGCCCTACAGAAAGATGAACGGGTATTTCTGATGGGGGAGGATGTCGGTCATTATGGTGGTTGCTTTGCCGCCAGCAAAGGATTGTTGGACGAATTTGGTGCAGAGCGAATTCGCGATACCCCCCTATCAGAATCGGCATTTACCGGAGCTGGCATCGGTGCAGCACTCGGCGGTATGCGCCCGATTGTTGAGATTATGACCGTTAATTTCAGCCTGCTGGCTCTCGATCAGATCATGAACAACGCCGCCACCTATCTGCACAT
>DAOWKG010000060.1 GCA_030639985.1 Desulfuromonadaceae bacterium | reverse complement strand
CTTGCTGGAAGGTAAAGAAGGGGTTAAGCCCGACTCACAGCGTTGTGTTGATATCTCTGCCAAGGCGGCTTTGCGGGAAATGATTCTCCCCGGTGTTATTGCCGTTATTGCTCCAGTCTTGGTTGGCTTCATCCTCGGCAAAGAAGCTCTGGGTGGTATGCTGGCAGGAGCAACAGTTTGTGGCGTATTGTTGGCACTGATGATGTCTAACGGTGGTGGTGCTTGGGATAATGCCAAAAAGTATATCGAGAGCGGTCAGCTTGAAGGTGAGGGCAAGGGTAGCGATGCTCATGCTGCTGCCGTTATCGGTGACACTGTTGGTGACCCCTTCAAAGATACTTCTGGCCCAGCCATGAATATCCTTATCAAACTGATGAGCGTTGTCGCTTTGGTTATTGCACCATTGCTGGTTTGATAGCTGAATTAGTTAAAATCTAGATTGATCTGATAGCCGGCGCTTACGCTCCGGCTATCGTCATTTTTACTGAGGAAAACTTTATGGGTTTCAAATGTGGAATTGTCGGGCTGCCTAATGTTGGCAAATCGACTATCTTCAATGCTATTACTTCAGCTGGAGCTGAATCGGCGAACTATCCTTTCTGTACCATCGAACCAAATGTTGGTGTGGTGGCGGTACCTGATGCTCGGATGGATGTGTTGGCAAGTATTGTCGCTCCCAAAGAGATAGTTCCGACCTCAATGGAATTTGTCGATATCGCCGGTCTGGTGCGCGGTGCCAGTCAGGGGGAAGGGCTCGGGAATCAGTTTCTTGGCCATATCCGTCAGGTTGATGCTATTGCCCATATCGTTCGCTGTTTTGAAGATGAAAATGTTGTCCACGTCGATGGTGACGTCGATCCGGTGCGGGATATTGAAGTTATCCAGACCGAGTTGAATCTTGCGGATATGGACAGTATTGATCGCCGAATTGAACGAGGGAAAAAACAGGCGCGCAGTGGTGACAAAAAACTGCAGGCCGAACTGCAGGTGCTGGAGAAAATAGCAAAGACGTTGAATGATGGCTTGCCCGCAAGAGCGGTTGCCCTTGATGACGAAGAGCGTAGTGCTATTGCCGAAGTTGAACTGATCACGATGAAACCGGTTCTATATGTCGCTAATGTTGCCGAAGACGACCTCGATGGTAAACATCCTTTTGTCCAAAAAGTACGCGATCACGCAGTTAATGATAAGGCTGAAGTTGTAATAATATGTGGTAAGATTGAAGCAGAGATTGCAGAGCTTGACAGCGATGAAAAAAATGAATTTCTACAGGAGCTGGGTCTTACTGAAGCTGGCCTTGATCGGATGGTTCATGCCGGCTATCGTCTGCTGGGGTTGATTACCTATTTTACTGCTGGCCCCAAAGAGGTACGTGCCTGGACGGTTTCCGATGGTGCCTTGGCACCACAGGCTGCCGGGGTAATCCATACCGACTTTGAAAAAGGGTTCATCCGTGCTGAAGTTACCGCATATAACGACTATGTTGAATCTGGCGGAGAAAGTGGTGCCAAAGAGAAGGGGCTGCTGCGGCTTGAAGGGAAAGAATATCGAGTTGTTGATGGTGATGTTATGCACTTTCGTTTCAACGTTTAGGGCGATAGAAAACTTTATATTGCTTCATCATTAGGAGTAAATCCCCGTTTCAGTATTCTGAAGCGGGGATTTGTGTTTTTAGAATTGATTAATTTGGCTGGAGGATGTGAATCAATGGAAAATCATGTCGCAGCACAAATTCTGATAACCTTTGGCGGTTTGTTTCTCCTTGGCCTCCTTGCCGATTTGATCGGTAGGTACACACCATTGCCACGGGTAACCTTGCTGTTGTTATCTGGCTTTTTAATTGGACCTTCAGCCTTTGATTTGCTTCCTGCGTTTACCGATCAATGGTTTCCTATTATCACAAATATTGCTTTAGCTATGATCGGATTTTTGCTGGGGCAAAAAATGACAAGTTCAACATTTCGTAATCTTGGTCGCTCAGTTTTTGGCATGTCGGTTGGAGTGGTCCTAATCACAGCATTCCTGGTGTTTGTGGTTTTATTTTTATTTGGGGTAGCACCTGAAATTGCGTTGTTGCTGGCAGGAATTTCTACTGCAACTGCGCCGGCAGCTACGGTTGATGTTGTCAATGAGTATAATAGTAAAGGTCAATTTACGGATACTCTTCTTGGTGTTGTTGCAATCGACGATGCTTGGGGACTACTGTTGTTTAGCCTGATATTGGCTGGAGTGCAGTCGTCCGTAGGAACAGGTGGTGCGCTGTCGATAGTAATTGCCGGCAGCTGT
>DAOWKG010000034.1 GCA_030639985.1 Desulfuromonadaceae bacterium | reverse complement strand
CGCAAGGTTTCGGTCAGGTGGGTGGCATCGACATTGGAGACGAAGTGTACTTTCAGCCTGTCGTGACCATAGGGCTTTAACGCTTCGGTGACCATTAACGGGCCGAGATCGGAACCGCCGATACCAATATTGACAATGTCGGTGATCGGTTGTCCGGTTGCTCCCGGCCAGTGGCCACTACGAACCTGATCGCAGAAGGCCGCCATTTTTTTCAGAACCGCATTGACCTGCGGCATGACATCCTTGCCAGCAACCAGAATCTGCCGGTTGCTGCGATTACGCAGGGCAATATGGAGAACCTGACGCTGTTCGGTGGTGTTGATCTTTTCCCCCGCAAACATGGCCGTAATTTTTTTTGCCAACCCGGTTTGTTCGGCCAGTGCCACCAGCAAATCTTTAGTTTCGGTGGTGATGCGGTGTTTGGAGTAATCGAAGCGGATGTCACCAAGGCGTAAGGTAAAAGTATCGACTCGCTGTTGATCCTCAGCAAATAGATCTCTCAGGTGGAGATTTTCGATGCTGCGATAATGGTTCTCTAAATTCTTCCAGGCCGGGAGTTGAGTCAATGCAGGCATGGGTTGTTTCCCCTATTTTTTTGTTACCATGATGGCATCGTACGATTCATTGATTTCTGCCAGTCTGTCGTTGGCAAATTTAATAAATTCTGGTGGTAGTCCTTTACCTTCAATTTTATCAGGGTGAAACTCCATCGCTTTTTGGCGGTAAGCTTTTTTGATGTCGGCAGCACTAGCGTCACTTGGTACACTTAAGTTGTCATAATGTTTGCTCAGGCTAGTGGTTGATGACTGGAGACCGACAAAACGACTGCGGAGGGACTGATAGACACTTTCGTGGATGCCAAAGGCGGTTTTGGCTTCCAGCAACATGTTCTCTTCTTGGGGGTGTAAATCACCATCAGCCATGGCAACTTGAAACAAAAACGACATCATGAAGTCGCACAATTGCTGATCTTGGCGAAATAGTTCGCCAAATTGATGGGCATAATCGCTGAAAGATTCAGGACTGTCTTTTGCTTGGGTAAAAACATTGAAGGCGTAGTTACGGGTTTGTTGGTCCAGCCCTAATGCCTCTTTAGCAATTTTTTCAATGGCGGCAATTTCATCGGGGCAAACTCGACCATCAGCCTTGGCAAGCTTACCAACCATAGAAAAAGCGGCGGTAAAAAAGATTGCCTGACGCTGTTGAGACGAATTAAAACCAATTCTTCCTGCCGACTGGTTTTGTCCCCCACCCATGCTGGCACCAAGTGCTGCCCCCATAACGGCACCGAATGGCCCAGCGATCATTGCTCCTAAACCTCCGCCAATAACTCCCGATAACCAACCCATAATTATATCCTTTCGCTAACAGTTTTTTATATTGATGATAAAGAGTGACAAAGAAGGCATAATGAGGGATGTTTGTGGTCTCTGCAAGGAATTTTTATCAGTGATAGGCAATGGGAGTTTCCGCTTGAAGGTATCTTTTATCCAACGTTTGTGGGTGACAATCAGTTCTGTTGTCATCGGCTTTTATGCCAGTGTCCTGAATCGTTTTCAGGTTGTGGGTGTCGAAAATATTCCTGCCAGTGGCGGTGTGCTGCTCGCTGCGAATCACATTTCCGGTTACGATACCGTTTTTATTCCGGTGGCGGTTCTGCGTAAACATCCCTTACAAATGACTTGGGCTCCCGCTAAAGAGGAGCTGTTTCGTAACCCCGTAGTCGGGGCGCTTTATCGCTCCTGGGGGGCTTTTCCGGTCAAGCGAGGTCGTGATATCCGTGCCGGAAAGCATTTGGGTACGTTGCTACAAACCCAAAAAGTGATGCTTTTTCCCGAAGGAACTCGACACAAAGATGGCAAGTTGGGGCCGGGAAATCGTGGGGTAGGAAAATTAATCTACGAACATAAGCCGGTGGTAATTCCAACGACTTTGTCGGGGATTAATACCTGGACGGTTTTTAAAACTGGACAGCAGGGAAGGATAAATTTTGGCGCGCCGCTAGACTTTTCCGATTTATTTGAACTGGAGGATAACAAAGCTACCCATATTCAAATTGTTGAAAGAGTGATGGCAGCTATTGCGACCGATTTGCCGGATAAGTGCTGAAGTCAATTGGTCGATTACTTGTATTCTCAAGAAACTAGATTATACTTGTAGGGCAGGGATTGCCGATTGATGAAATGGAGGTGACTAATTATGATGGGATTCTTCAGACAACAGTCAAAAATCAATGTTATTTACAAAAATGGGGTTAAGGACCGTATCAGCCCGGCATTGCTTGGTACGTTGATTAGTTCAAAGCAAGTTGATCAGTTTGAACGATCAAGTGGCTGGGTAAGGGTTGGTATTGATGCGGTAAGAGCGTCTGGTAGTGGTGTTTTTATCGGGTCGGAACGGCGTATGGCCTGATTGGTTTTTTAAATTTACATATATTTTTACTTGAGGCCGGTTGCTGTTGCAGTCGGCTTTATTTTGTTTAACCACCTTTTTACCGGAGAAAGTTTTTGACCGCTTTTGAATTTCCTGATATTAAAGTGGCACTTTTAATTTTATTCGGGCTTTTTTAAAAAGAAAGAGGACTGATTATGGCTCTGGTAGTGCAAAAATATGGAGGTACTTCGGTTGGATCGGTAGAGCGGATCCGTAATGTTGCCAACCGGATTGCTAAAACTTTTGATGCCGGCAATGATGTAGTTGTTATTGTTTCGGCAATGTCTGGCGAAACTAATCGTCTTGTAGCTCTTGCAGCAGAAATCACCGAAACACCGAGTGAGCGTGAATATGATGTTCTGGTGTCGACTGGAGAGCAGGTAACTATTTCATTGCTGTCAATGTGCTTGCAATCGATGGGATATAACGCCAAAAGTTACCTTGGTTCACAAATTCCGATGCTTACCGATAAGGCACACGCGCGGGCAAGGATCAAAAGTATTGCCGATGAAAATATCCGTGCCGATTTGAAAAAAGGGACAATTGTTATTGTTGCCGGATTTCAAGGTACCGATGGTGAAGGCAATATAACTACCCTTGGTCGCGGTGGTTCCGATACCTCTGCCGTTGCGGTTGCCGCTGCATTAACGGCTGACGTGTGTGAAATTTACACCGATGTTGACGGTGTTTATACCACCGATCCACGGATGGTTCCCGAGGCTCGGAAGATCGAAAAGATAACCTACGATGAGATGCTTGAAATGGCATCCCTCGGGGCAAAAGTTCTGCAAATTCGCAGTGTTGAGTTCGCTAAAAAATATAACGTTGTTATCCATGTACGCTCCAGTTTTCATGATGGGCAAGGTACGCTGGTAATGAAGGAGGATGGTGAAATGGAAGCTGTTCTAGTTTCGGGTGTGGCATACAATAAAGATGAAGCAAAAATCAGTATTTTCGGCGTGCCGGATCAGCCCGGTGTTTCTGCACAAATATTCTCGCCACTGAGTGGAAACGGGATTACCGTTGACATGATTATTCAGAATATATCTCACGAAGGGGCAACCGACGTTACCTTTACCGTGCCTAAAGGGGATTGTAAAAAAGCGGTAGCGTTAATTGAAAAGGTCGCTGAAAATATCAATGCTCGTGGTGTCAGCCATGATACCGAAATCTCCAAAGTGTCTATTATTGGGGTTGGGATGCGCTCTCATGCTGGGGTAGCTAGCACCATGTTTGAAGCCTTGTCCAAAGATGGCATCAATATTCAGATGATTTCAACCAGTGAAATCAAAGTTTCTTGTGTGATTGATTCTAAATATACCGAACTGGCAGTACGGGTGCTGCACAGTGCTTTTGGTTTGGATCTACCAGAAATTGAAGAGAAATTTTAAATAGAAGCGTTTTACCATTTTGCCCCTGGTCGACTGATTGGGTGTTGGTATTTGCTTTTATTGTCTACCGATTTACCCAGGACGTAAAGTCCGAAGATAATGGCGCCAACAATTGCCAGTAGGGCAAATAGTTTGATGATGTCTTTTGTCATGTAGTTCTATCGACCTTTTTAACTGAAAACTTTATTAAAGTTATAATTGTTTTGTGTTGCCCCCGGCCAGAATCATCGTAGTTGGGGCCAAAATCAACCGTCTCTTTATCGATGTCGGTCAATAACTCGTGCGCCAGTTTATCCATCCGAATTTCGG
>DAOWKG010000244.1 GCA_030639985.1 Desulfuromonadaceae bacterium | reverse complement strand
GAGGTTTCCAGCTTACCCCAATTTTTTCACAAACTCCGATTTCAATTTCATGGCACCAATGCCGTCAATTTTACAGTCGATATCGTGGTCGCCATCGACCAAACGAATATTTTTTACTTTAGTGCCAACCTTAACCACCAACGACGACCCTTTGACCTTGAGATCTTTAATCACCGTGATGGTGTCACCATCTTGCAGTCTGTTGCCGTTGGCATCCTTAATCTGTGGTTCAGAGTCGACATCTTCAGTACCAGCATCGATTGGCCATTCGTGGGCACATTCAGGGCAAACGTACATGCTACGGTCTTCATAGGTGTAGGTTGAATTACATTCTGGGCAATTTGGTAATGCACTCATGTTTATATCCTGCAATCATATAGGGAGGTTTTTCTACCAGGGCGCTGATTATGCAAGTTTTATTCTGAGTTGTATATTCCAAAATCTGGTTATCCCTTTGACTCCACCAGATAGAAAGACCGGTTAGACAGAAAACCTTTAATAGCCACCAAGGCGCCAAGAACACCAAGAAAAGCGTAAAGGTCTTTTTTGGTTTAAAAACAAACAACCGGTTTTTAACTTTTGACCTTCTTGGTGACCTTGGTGCCTTGGTGGCAAATTGGTTTAATAAACTTGATAACCAGATTCCAAAATTGCAGCAATGCTTCTATAATAGTTTTTCTGAAATAGATGATTTTATATTTAAACAGGAGAGAAAAATATGAAAAATTTTAACTATCATAACCCGACGCAGATCGTTTTTGGCAAAGGTCGTTTGACAAAACTTGATGGACTGGTACCAAAAAACAGCCGAGTGCTGGTTTTGTATGGTGGCGGCAGTGTGAAAAAATATGGCACGTTGGAAAAAGTGCTGCGGGTATTGCCGGGTCGGGAGATTTTTGAGTTTGGCGGGATCGAACCGAATCCACAATTTACTACCCTGATGAAAGCGGTTGTGCTGGTTAAGCAGCATAACATCGATTTTCTTCTGGCCGTTGGCGGTGGTTCGGTAATGGACGGCACTAAGTTTGTTGCCTTAGCGGCAAATTATGATGGTGATGCCGCAGAGCTTCTCACTGATCGTGGTAGTGTGGCAGCAGTAACAAAAACTATCCCGATTGGAACAGTAGTCACTCTGCCGGCAACCGGTTCCGAAATGAATGCGGGCGGGGTAGTCAGCTATGCAGGTGGTAAGTTAGTTTTCTCCAGCCCGTTAGTGTTCCCAGTATTCTCGATTCTTGATCCTGTTCTTACTTACACTCTCCCTGCCAAGCAGATAGCTAATGGGATTATCGATACCTTTATCCACACCGTAGAGCAGTATGTCACGTTCCCCGCCGAGGGTCGTTTTCAGGATCGGACTGCTGAGGGGATTCTCCTGACCCTGATTGAAATTGGTAAGAAAACAATCGACGAACCGACCGATTATGATGCCCGGGCAAATCTGGTCTGGTGCGCTACCAACGCCCTCAATGGTTTGATCGGCGCCGGGGTGCCACAAGACTGGACTACCCACATGATTGGTCACGAACTTACCGCAATGTTTGGGATCGATCATGGGGAAACTCTGGCGATTTTGCAACCGGCAATCTGGAAGGTACGCAAGCAGCAAAAACGGGAAAAATTACTTCAGTATGCCGAGCGGGTTTGGAATATAACTGCAGGCACCGATGATGAACGTATTGATGCCGCGATTGCAAAGACCAGTCAGTTTTTTCAGGAACTTGGTGCCAGTACCTCTTTGAGCTCTTATGATATTGGTGAGAATGATATTGATGCAGTGGTTCAGGCGCTTGAAAAGCATCGGTTGACTAAACTTTCTGAAACGGGAGAGGTGACTTTGGCGATTAGTCGGGAAATTTTACTGGCAGCGCTGTAGTCTGTAGTTATCTGAGGACATGTGCTCGATACGTGTCCTTAGATAGGATATTGTTCCCTCCCGCATTGCATGAATCTGTCTTCTCTAAACTGTAATCGATACTTCCAATCGCCTAAGGCCGTCGGTTTACGGACCGATGACCACCGTCATTTCCTTTGATCGCAAAGAAAAAAATAATGAATATTGTGATTTGTCTCTTGGAGTATTTAAGTGCTTCATTTGTGGTTAGCAATAAAAAAGTTTAGCGCGCCTAAACTTTTTCCTCGAATAATTCAATAAAACAGTGTATCTATTATCGATTCTTGATTGGGAAAGTAGACTTTCCTCTTCTCTATACTTTATTAACCTGCTGATAGGGGCGTTATATGAGTTTAAATTTTGGTTTGAAGTTAGGTTTAGTGTTGTTTTTTCTTTCTTTCTTTTCGGTCACAGCATTTGCTGATAGCAGCTATGATCGTGAGTTGATCGTTCAGGATAAAACCCGTGCCATGAAGGTTGAGTCGACTTTCAAGGAGTTGATGGCCGCCTATGAAGATGAAGATGCTCGGGGATTTCTTGATTTGGTTTCTGATGAGCGTTTCCGGCAGGATTACATTACTTTTACCGATGCCCTTTATAGCGATTTTCGTAATTACGAAATTCATCATGTCGATTACTGGATTGAGAGAGTTGTTCCCGATCATGTTAAACAGTTTCTTTATGTGCGTTGGGAAAAACGCTATGAAAACCTAGATGATGGGCAACAGTTGACCACTACCGGTTCGTCCCGGTTTTTGTTTGATGATGTTGATGGCAAGTATCAGTTGGTTGAATTAGCGGGAAATAATTTGTTTGGTGGCAGTTTGCAGGAATGGACTGAAGAAGTACCACAGATTGCTGGGCAGGAGGTTGTTCAGCCTGATGAACAGCCTGGTTCTGATGGGCAGCCCGACCTTACTATTGTTTCAGCGGCGTTGGTTTATGTTAGTCCATCTGATGAGTTACAATTTACTGTGCTTAATGATGGCACTGCGGCAAGCGCATCATGTCACCTGAGCTTTGAACCATTGTTTACTGAGCCAATGTTACAAACTGTTGTCATTGATGCTCTGGCACCGGGTGAAAGTCGTTTTTACAGTGTCGTACCTCCATATCCTGTGGAGTCGTTAGTAGTAGATTCCAATGATGTGGTTGCTGAGTCCAATGAAGATAACAATACCTATTCTTCCATATCACCATCTACTCCATATTAGGATATCCATAACGCTATGAAATATATGAT
>DAOWKG010000286.1 GCA_030639985.1 Desulfuromonadaceae bacterium | reverse complement strand
GGGAAAACTTCGATGGGGGCTACCCGTTGGATTGATCTTGGATTTATCAATCTGCAACCGGGAGAAGTGATTAAAATAGCAATTATCCTCTTGTTGGCAAAAGTCTTCGCATCTACCACTACCCCGTTTGGTTATGGCTTGGGTGAGCTTTTAAAACCGGCCCTGGCATTGTTGGTGCCGTTTGTTTTGATTCTTAAAGAACCTGATCTTGGGACTGCGATGATGGTGGCATTTATCGCTGTTACCATGTTGTTGTTTGCCGGCCTTAAACGTAGCACCATGTTTGGTTTAGGGCTGCTGGGCATATTGGCCGGGGTGGCTGGCTGGTTTGGACTGCATGATTATCAGCGTGCCAGAATCCGTACTTTTTTAAACCCTGAAGCTGATCCCCTCGGCAGTGGCTACCATATAATCCAGTCTAAAATTGCCGTTGGGAGTGGCGGTTTTTTTGGTAAGGGCTTTATTCAGGGAACCCAGTCGCAGCTTTCATTTTTGCCGGAACGTCACACCGATTTTGCTTTTTCGGTTTTTGCCGAAGAGTGGGGTTTTGTCGGTTGTCTGGTCTTGCTGCTCCTTTATCTGTTTTTGATCGTTTGGGGATTGTATGTTGCCAGGCGCGCATCTGACCGTTTCGGTTTATTTGTGGCGGTCGGAGTTACCGCAATGATTTTCTGGCATATCGTTGTTAATTTGGGCATGGTGATCGGTTTACTTCCCGTTGTTGGCGTGCCGTTGCCGCTATTTTCTTACGGTGGTACCAGTATGGTGACAACGATGGTTGGAGTAGGACTGTTGTTAAATATAAGTATGCGGCGCTTTATTTTCTGATGGTTTTGGCCCGTTATTTTGGTTACCGCTTACTTTGAAGAGGCTCATGACAAGTTTTAAAAATAATGTTCCCGCTAAAATGAACCAGACCAGCTTTGGTCACTGGCTGACTGCGGTTACCGGGCAGATTGGGGCACATTCGGCTGCATCTATACGAATGGATAACCCGCTGCTGCGCCAGAAAATTGCAGTAAGTAATGGGGAGACGGCCGCTTGGTTGCAAGCGGGCATGCATGGCGAGATGGAATATCTGCAACAGATGTTTCCTGCCAAAGCGAATCCCTGGAAAACCTTCCCGTTTGCAAAATCGGTGCTAATCATCACTTTCACTAACCGCTGGGGCGATTTGGCGGCAACTCAGCCATTTCCTGAACCAGAAAATGAAGGGTTGTTGGGGTACGTTTCGGCAGCTGCACGAGAAACTGATTATCACACTACCGGACAGTCGCTGTTACTGCAATTGGCACAATCGCTTGGTACCGGAATCAGAACTGCAGCGACGGTTGATACCAAAGCTGTCAATGAGCGACTGTTTGCTACCGTCGGTGGCCTGGGCGAAATTGGTGCTAATAGCCTGTTGCGGTTGCCGAGCCAGGTCGGAACCAGGGTTTTTATCGGTTGCTTGTTTGTTGATATCGAACTGCCAGAAGTTATCCATACGCCGCAGATGCCGTTTGATTGTTCCACCTGCGGAGCCTGTGTTAAATGTTGTCCCACCGGCGCCATTGGATTTGAGCGTCATATTGACGCCCGTAAGTGCATCAGCTACCTGACAATAGAAAAAAAAGAGCTGTTGTCCCGTCATGAGGCCGAGACTATCGGTGACTGGCTTTATGGGTGCGATTATTGTACGACCGTATGCCCCCCTGCTGATACTGTTGCTACCCGCATACCGGTTGATTTAGAATGGTTGCTCAAGGCACCTGCCGGGCAGGTTCGCCGGGTTATCCAGGGTAACGCAACTGCATATGCCGGGGTAACCAGATTGCGCCGCAACGCTGTAGCAGTACTGCATAATATGGCAACCCCGGCAGCACAGCAGTTGTTGATGTGGGTTGATGAAAACACTGGGAGCGAATTGATTAGGCGGCAACTTAAGTTGCTTTATCCAAAGGGGAGTTTATGAAATTTATAGAATTAGCTGAACAGCGGTGCAGTATTCGTGGTTATAAGTCCGCTCCGGTGGCAGATGAGTTACTGAATGAAATTTTGCAGGCTGGAAATTTGGCCCCAACGGCCAAAAATCTGCAACCATTCCATTTCATTGTCGTGCGTGATGGCGACAAATTGGACCAGTTAGCTACCGCTTATAGCCGTCCTTTCTTGCGTGAAGCTCCGCTAGTTATTGTGATTTGTACTGAATCTGCTAAAGGGTGGACCAGAGATCAGCATGATGGCAAAAACTATGCAGAGGTTGATGCTGCAATTGCTATTGACCACATGACCCTGGCAGCTGCCGATCTCGGTCTAGGAACCTGCTGGATCGGAGCATTTGACCCTATCATGGTGACTGCAGCTATGGGTCTACCGGATGGAATTGAACCGATTGCGATGTTGCCGGTCGGTTATCCCAGCGAACCCGGTCGGGAAAAAACTCGCAAGCCATTGGTTGAGTTGGTTCGCTATGATCATTGGTAACTCAAGAACTACATACTACCCGATTTCGCCCGTCCCGTTTTGCTTGGTATAGGGCGCAGTCAACTTGTTTTAACAGGGTGTCAGTACTGTCTCCTTGTTGCAATTGAGCAACTCCCAAGCTGATAGAAATATTCCCGGCAGTTTCAAACTCCTCTGCTTCAACCTTTAAGCGGATATTTTCGGCAATTGAACTTGCCGCAGCAATATCTGTAGCTGGAAGCAAGAGGAGAAACTCCTCTCCACCCCAACGAATCAACAGGTCGCCCTGACGAATCATACTCCGAATCAAGTGACAGAGATGCTTAAGGACCTGATCGCCAACGCTGTGCCCAAATTTGTCGTTAACCATCTTAAAATGGTCGATATCAAGCATGATAAATGAGAACGGAACTTTGTTTTTTTCGGTACGGTTATGTTCGTCAGTAATGACTTCATCAAATTTGCGGCGATTGTAGGTATTTGTCAAAGAATCGATTACTGCCAATTGTTCAATCTGGTGTAGCTTTTCGTTTAATTGTGCTGCCAGGTCACCAACTTCATTTAAAGCCTTATTTAACTCTTCGGTCCGTTCTTCGACCCGGACCTCCAGTTGCTCTTTGGCTTTTATAATTTCAAGTTCTGCCCGACAACGCTGTTTATTTTCTCCGCCAAGTCTGGTTAATAGACCGAAAAAACGGACAAAAAATCGCATCAAATAATCGATATGTTGCGGCGAAACGATTGGTACCTGATCAAGTGCCAACAGGTAATCATTAATATCAAAGCCGTATGTAATTGCTTGACGCTTGAAATAGTCACGATCTGGTTGCTGATATAGAAATTGTCCGAGAAAAAAGTAACCCAACGGGACATCATCGAGTAGGATTGGAACAATCACTTCAATTAAACCATTCTGACAAAAGTGGGTGGTGTAATCATTTGCATCGAGATACTCTAGAATTCTTGTTTCAGTCAGTAAACATTTTTGGCGGCAATTAGGATTAACACGATGAAAATTGGTGCATATTTTTTGCCCGCCGATTGAAACCAGCCAATTGTGCTCCAGATCGAGAACACCAACAGCAATTCCCGATGTTTCATAAAAGAAAAGCATCAGTTCCTGCAAATCCTCGGGTTCAATAATTTCTTGTAAGCGAGGTGTCATAGTTTACCTAGACATGAAGTTTGACAAAATCAAGGTCGATAAAAAATGGCGCTATAATTTGGTTTTATCACGATATAGTGTAATTATACCATATAAATACAAGTATTCTTGCTCATGGGATAGGTCTGATAACTCCGGAATTTGAAAAATTCCGGCTGGTTTTAAGTGGTGTGGTCAGGTCAGTGTTTTACTTTTGCTCTTCTTCTGGTGGTTTGCTTGGCGCCATCAAGAGGGTGTGGTTTATTGTCCCGCCGGGATTTGTTGTTATCACGTCTGGAGCTATGACGATCTCGGCTCTCTTCTTTTTGGAACATTGGATTTTTTGCTTTTTTGGGTTTTTTCGGGCGAACTTTCATTTGTCGGGTTAATG
>DAOWKG010000333.1 GCA_030639985.1 Desulfuromonadaceae bacterium | reverse complement strand
CTATACACTCTTGGAGCGTATATAAGCATATTTGGGGTTGGATCTTTGTTGTTGCCACTATTTTTGCGGCAACGTAAAAATTGGGATCGGGCGGTGCTGTATGCAACTATTGGCTCAGCCATTGTAACGATCCTGATGTTTATGATAGTTGTCAATGTCAGTGGGGTTAATCTTCAGGTTCTGATAGATCAAATGATTCAGGCCGAAGTTGACCAAGCGATGCAAATTTATCGTGACGCTGGCTTTGATGAATCGCAGTTGCACAATATGCAACAAGTTATCGATGGTATGGCGGGTTTTATAACCAACAGTTTTTATGGGCTTTATCTCGCTTCGATACTGGTAATACACACAAGTTGCTTGCTGTTATTACAGCGCCTGAAGGGTAGCTTGTATCAAATCACAGGGACACCGTTTGTTCGCTGGCGTTTGCCATCAGGGTTGATCTGGGGATTGATTTCTGCAGGTGCTTTATTGCTGTTACCAGTTGAAGCTGTCTCGTTGGTAGGGCAAAATTTGTTAGTGGTTTTGTTACCCCTCTATTTTTTGCAGGGGATGGCAGTTGTCAGTAATTATTTACAAAAAAAAACTTATCCACCAGTGGTGAAAGGGTTGATTTATCTACTTTTGTTGATATTGAACCCGTTACCAGTAATTATTACCTGTGTCGGTGTTTTTGATCTTTGGATCGATTTCCGGCGACCCAGGCAAAAGAAAATATAAACTCGATCCAATACGGAGGAGAGACATGAATACCAATATTATATTAAGGGAAAACATCGATGGTCTTGGAATCATTGGTGACGTTGTTAGTGTGAAGGCCGGTTATGCCCGCAATTATTTATTGCCAAAGGGTATGGCTAGCTTCGCCGATGAGAAAAATGTTAAAGAGCTGAATCATCAAAAACGTCAGTTGGCTCGTAAACTTGAAAAAGTGACCAAAGATGCTGAAGGCATTAAGGCATTGATTGAAAAAGTGGTCTGTGAGTTTACACAGCGTGCCGGTGAAGAAGGTAAGTTGTTTGGTTCGGTAACTTCTATGGATTTAGAAGCTAAACTACAAGGGGCTGGGATCAACATTGGCCGTAAAAAAATTCAGCTTGGTGAGCCGATAAAATCACTAGGTGAGCATACCGTGCCGGTTAAGCTTGATGCCGGAGTTGTTGCTGAATTGAAAGTTAAGGTCAGTGCCGAAGAAGAATAACCTTATCTAGTTTAACTTTTATTATTAAAAGGGTCGCAGATTTAACTATCTGCGGCCCTTTTTTTGTTTATAGCGGATAAGTACTGGTTAGTTATTTTGCTTGATTGAACCATTGATATTTCGTATCTTCTTATTGAAATGCATTAATGCGGGGAGTTTATCTGTTATGAAAGCGTTGTTTTGGTTGGGGCTGCTGTTTTTGCTGGGTGCCTGCGACATGGAGAAGTATCCTGAACCGGCTGGTAGTGAACTACCAGAAATTCTGGTTTATTGTGACATAACGATGCTTGCACCAATTGAAGAGATTGCGGCAGTGATAGAGGCCAAGCATAACTGTAGGGTAGTTATTCTTTCTGGCAGTTCCGGCTATTTGTTGCGCATCCTTGAAATCAATCACCAGGGTGATATTTTTTTACCCGGTTGTTTGTCTTATTTAGCGCCATTATCAAAGCTTGGCATTGTGACTGATTCAGTTGTCGTTGGCTTTAATCTGGCCGGATTTTTTGTGTGGCCCGACAATCCTAAACAGATCCCTGCAGAATTTTCTTCGCTGGTTGATCCCCGTAACCGGGTCGTGGTTGCCAGTCCGCTGGCTGGTTCAATCGGGCGCCAAACTAAATGGGCATTGGAGAAGCATCAGTTGTATAGTCACGTTATTGAGCGAGCGTTATATTCGGCCGCCGATTCGCTTGAATTGACCAAAGCGATAAGCAGTAAAGAGGTTGATATGGTAATCAACTGGCGGGCGGTAAAATATATCCCGGGTAATAGTGCAAATATGGAATATCTCCCTTTCCCTAAACCTGATCAGGTAAAGCGACCATTGATTATGGGGCAATTATTGTATAGCCAGCAACTTGATATCGCAGCCGATTTTTTGGAATTAGCGGCATCATCACTAGGTAAGTCAATCTTTCGCAAGTATGGTTTCTTGGATTAATAATGATACTGCCGATCATTAAAGATGACATAATTGGAAGGATTATCGTCCTGGTTGCTCTATTTGTAGTAACTTTTGTCGGCCTCCATTTTGGACAGAATATGCTGCATCAACGGCAGCAATATTTGTCCCAATTATTGAATAACGAAAATGTCCGTATTGAGCTAGTTCATATTACCCAAAAAAAAGCTCTAGCAATGAATATGAAATTTGCAATTATGGGAAATTCAACTTCCGTTACGGAGCTTAATTTTAACCGAATAAAAATATTAGCTATAAAAAATGCGCTTGAAAAAATTATTAATATCCTGGATCAAGGTGGAAAGATATCGATTAGTAATCTCAAAAATATCAATAGTGCCAGTTCCTACATTATCGTAAAAACCTATAATAAGTATGGCACGGATCGAATTAATCCGGTTATTTTAGAATTTAAGGCTAGGTTGTCGGCATTGACTGCTGTCGTTGATCAACTCCGGGTTATCGTAGAAGAGAAACTACGGGTGGTAGAAGAAAAATCGATATCGCAAACACTTCGTGAAATATTGAAACTGGAGAATTTTCAAAAAATATCGTTGCCTCTTTTTACTTCTATCCTCAATGACTCGCGGATGCTGTTGGAACAGAGTTATCAGGAGATGGAGCGACTCAATAAAATTGACCAAAAATTTAATAATACCTACAAGCAGTTTGAAATGATTTTGAAAACGGTTTTTTTTGGTGGTTTTTTGTTGACTGCTGGTTTGGTATTGCAGTCAAGCAGAAAAATTTTGCTTCAAGGTAGTCAGGCGCAGCTTAAACTAGATAAAAGTGAGCGCCACTATCGCCGACTGATTGAAAATATGTCCGATATTATCTCTATCGTCGATATCCATGGGAAAATTTCGTATGTAAGTCCTTCGGTTGAAAAAGTTCTCGGTATCCCGTCTGAAAATCTTATTGGCAGTAATATCAGAGATCTTATCCGTGCCGACGAAATTGAAAATACAGATCTGGAAGTTTTGTATGATCTTCAACAAGCGGAGGATTCCCTGTTGGAATATCACGCCATGGGTGTTAATGGTGATCATCGGACCTTGGAAGTACATATCAAGAAGTTCAAGCATGATGACAATTCCGATGGCTACCTTTTTACTGGCCGTGATGTCACTTTGCGTAAGCGGGCGGAAGAGGAACGCTACAAATTACAAATGGTGATTGAACAGGCACCTATATGTGTAGTTATTACCGATACTGAAGGAAATATTGAATATGTTAATCCGGCATTTCAGCAGCTCTCGGAATATAGCTATGCCGAGGTGTTAGGGGGGAACCCCAGAATACTCAAGTCTGAAGAAACCCCGCCGGAAAGATTTACCGAGCTTTGGGAAACAATTACTTCTGGTAAGATTTGGTCGGGTGAAATTGTTAATAAAAAGAAAAGTGGCGAACTTTACACTGAAAGTATTATTGTTGTTCCGATTAAAAATAGTAAGGGTGACATAACTCGTTATGCTGCGATCACCGAAGATATTACTGAACTAATATTTGAAAAAGATCGCGCTGAATGTGCTAACCGGGCAAAATCCAAGTTTCTTTCGCAGATGAGTCACGAACTTAGAACCCCGTTGAACGCCATCAATGGGTTTTCGCAATTGATGCTGAAAAGTAAAAAGGATCCCCTAACCGAAAAACAACGAAGCATGGCTCAACAGATTAACACTGCCGGTGAACATTTGCTGCAATTAATCAATGATGTGCTTGATCTGGCTCGGATTGAATCTGGTGAAATTGTTTTGTCAATGCAATCAATGGATCCGCAGCTATCGATTGTTGATTGTTTGGCTTTGATCCGCCCTTTAGCTGATGAAAAAGGGATTACGGTTATTAACCAACGTTGCGGGGAAACTTTACCGGAAGTAGTTGCAGATGTTACCAAGTTTAAGCAGATATTGCTAAATTTGCTTTCTAATGCCGTAAAGTATAATCACCCTGAAGGTTCAGTGAATATTGATGTCGAAATTTCAATACCAGGTTTTTTGCGTTTCAGTGTTAAAGATGACGGCATCGGTATTGCCGCAGATAAGCAGATGGATATATTTGTACCTTTTACCAGGGCGGTAGATAACCCCGATGTGATAGAAGGAACAGGTATCGGGATGACAATTACAAAGCAGTTAGTTGCAGAGCATGGCGGGGAGATTGGTTTTACCAGTGTGTATGGTGAAGGGAGCACTTT
The DNA here is from genome assembly GCA_030639985.1 of Desulfuromonadaceae bacterium. GTDB lineage: Bacteria > Desulfobacterota > Desulfuromonadia > Desulfuromonadales > Geopsychrobacteraceae > Desulfuromusa. The sequence goes on along the minus strand of DAOWKG010000333.1, from coordinate 1,958 downwards.
TTGGTTCACTTTGCCATTGGCGGTAACAGATGGTTCAGATCGATTGTAATTGAATTACTAAAGGTTTCAGTTGTGGAGTTATCCGTATGAATTTTGACCTTGATCTTGATGAGTTGGTTATGACAACAGCTTTGACCGATATTAATGACGCCAAGATTTTGATTGTTGACGATAATCAAGCCAATGTTGCTTTACTTGAAGCGTTGTTGGATGAGGATGATTATCCAAATATCTACTCTACTACCGATCCTTTTCAGGTTATGCCAATGTTCAATGAGCAGCAGTTTGATCTGATTTTGCTTGATATCAGGATGCCAGGGATGTCTGGAATTGAAATTCTACATGATCTGCGGTTGGTTGTAGGGGACGACTATTTACCGGTAATTGTTCTGACTGCACAAACGGATGAAGCTACTCGGAGGCAGGCTCTTGAAGCTGGTGCCAAAGATTTTATAACTAAGCCATTTTCGGATTGGGAAGTCCTATTGCGAGTTCGTAACACCCTCCAGACCCGTTTGTATTATACGCGTCAGATATTGCGAGCTGACTTGCTTGAAAATGAAATTCGTGAACGTACCAGAGAAATTCGTGAAAACCAGTTTGAGATTGTGCAGCGCTTAGGTGTGGCTGGGGAACTGCGTGACAATGAAACCGGTGCCCATGTTAAGCGAATGAGCCACATATGTGGTTTTCTGGCGACCAAGCGTAATTTGGGATTCGATTACTCAGAACATCTTCTTTATGCCAGTACCATGCATGATGTCGGTAAAATCGGAATTCCAGACAGTATTCTTTTGAAGTCTGGTAGTCTTAATGAGCATGAGTGGCAAGTGATGCAGCAACACCCCAAAATTGGCGCAAAAATTATTGGTAATCACAATTCGAAATTGATTTCGTTGGCTCGTGAAGTAGCACTTTTTCACCACGAAAAATGGGATGGGACCGGCTATCCGCATGGTATTTCTGGAGATTCAATCCCAATATCTGCCCAGATAGCGGCGGTAAGTGATGTTTTTGATGCCCTGACATCAGAGCGTCCCTATAAGTCCGCATGGCCAGTAGAGAAAGCTGCTCAGGAAATAGAGAATTGTGCTGGAACCCATTTTGAGCCGAAAACGGTTAAGATTTTTATCGAAAACTTAGCTGAAATTAGAAAAATAAAAGAGTCTTATCTTGACCAAAATGATTATTTGATGATCTGATAATATCAGGAGATTAAATTGCTATGTTGATAATGAAATGTTCAAAATGTGACAAATATATAAGCTCAGCTTTGTTGGCTGAGATTACCACCGTTGTTTGTGAACACTGTGGCACTGAAGTGGCGGTCAATAATGTCCTGGTATCGTCGAATGGATTTACCTTTGATCGAGAAGATTTGTTGAAGCGGTTTTTCCGGTATCGAAAATTACTGGATGAAGTTATTGATGAACGTAATTCTATGGTAGATAATTCCGATGTTTCAGATGTGAGTAAGCGCAGTATCGAACAGTTCCTAACGATTCTGCAGGGGATGATGTCTGGTGCCAGAGAGAAGTATAGACTCGAATTTCAAGAGCCATTGGTTGCGAAACTATGTTACAGCAGGCATGAGTGCAGTGGTATTTTTTATAACCTTAGTACCGAAGGTGCTTGTGTCGAGATTTCTCAGTCAAATCCACTACCACGGGTGCGGGGTGGAATATCATTAGAGTTTTCATTGCCCGATCAGCCGGAAATATTTGCCATAGATGGGTATATTTGCTGGACCCAAAGAGCCAAAAGTGGTGCGACAGATAAACATAGTTTCGGGGTGCAATTTCGTGGGGTTGATAGCTCAGTCCATGCAAAACTGTGGCGGTTTATTTCTGCCGGTGCCGGTGACATGATGAAATAGGGGCACGGTGCACCGTGCCCCTGGCTCTGCTTTCTTAATAATCGATTCCGGCAGGTTGGACACTGCCAGGATCGGTAGCGTG
>DAOWKG010000153.1 GCA_030639985.1 Desulfuromonadaceae bacterium | reverse complement strand
CAGTCCAATGTGGCTGCGAACCACATCATCATCTAATTCTTGCGCATGTTGTTTAATATAATTTTGTGGTTCTTGCGGTTGAGAAAAAGCGTATTCAATGCTCTGGCGCAGGGCGGTATCAATTTTGTTAATCAATGTTGCCCCCAGAGATCTTTTTGCCAGAATCCCCCCTAGTGGGATCGGACAGCCGCTATCTTTTTCCCACCATTGTCCCAGATCGATAATCTGTTTCAACCCCAGTTGTTGATAGGTAAATCTTGATTCATGGATAATTACTCCGGCTGCGGCATGCCCAGCAGTTACTGCTGCCATGATTTTATCGAAGGGGAGAATCAGGATGTTTTCATAACCTTGACCGTAGAGTTGTAGTAGCAGGTTGGCAGTCGTCAACTCACCGGGAACGGCAATTTTCTGTCCGCGTAGTTCCGCCATTGAGGTTTCATGGCTAGCTATCACCATGGGCCCGCAGCCCCGCCCCAGTGCTCCGCCGCTTCTAAGCAGTACATAGTTTTCGCGTAGATGCCCGAAGGCGTGGTACGAAATTTTGGTCAGGTCAAGGCGGTTTTGCAGTGCTAGCTGGTTGAGGGTTTCAACATCTTCGAGTTGTTCAATAAATTTTACTTCGGGGCATGGAACTTTGCCGTGGACCAGCCCATAAAAAATGAAAGTGTCGTTGGGGCAGGGGGAATAGCCCAGACTTAGCGATTGCATTTATCATCCTTGCTTATTGCGGGGGCCAATTAGCCAGTAGCTTTAGTATTCCTGCCTGTGCGGCATCGGCGCCACCGGCGATATCCCATTGTTGTGGATTGCGGCTACCGGTTGGGTTGGAGATCCCTCGCAACTCCAGCAGCGGGACATTGAGTTCTGCACACACCTGGGCAGCGGCAGCCCCTTCCATGTTCTCACAGATGCCACCGGTGCGCTGCTGGAGCTCATCACTCAGTGCCGGAGAACCACTGCAGCAATTAATTGTTACAAAGGTTCCACAGGGGGTTGTGGGAAGTATTTTTTGCGCCCAATTGAGAAGATCGTGGTCAAGGGCATACTGTTGCTGCACGATTGGGGCTAATGATTGTTCTTGCGGTAACCGGAGTTGCTCCAGTGGGATAAATTTATCAGCGGTAGCGACACCAAGATCGCCAAAGATTTCGTTGTTTGCCAGCGCCAGATCGCCATTTTTGAGCAAACTGTCGGGGTAGCTGCCACCACAGCCGCAGAGGAAGACTGCCTGGGGGGAATAGGTGCTCAGGAACCGGCTAAGTTGCAGCGCCATGTTGATCTGACCGATGCCACTATGACCTAAGATGATATGCTGTCCCTGCAGTTTGCCCGTAAAAAGTTGACTTGAGCCACAGGTAATGGTTTGGCAACCATCGATATGTTGGCGTAGAATGGTGGTTTCGAGTGGGGCAGCGGCGATAATTAGTATCATATTAACGATTGAACCAGCCGTTACGAATCAGATCCCGGCGCAAATCACAACCTTGATTTTGTACCATCCCTTGATACCAGAAGCGGTTCCGTTGCAGTTTCATTCCGGTGGGAGGATCGAGCCGTTTGCGGCGATCGACCAGAATTTGTTTAAAACTGGTATCGGGTTCAATGACAATATCGGTAATTTTATTGGCAAGCTGATCGGGGGCAATCTCTATCACCAACTGAATCATGTCGCGAATAACCAGTCCCTGTTTGTATTCCCACAGATCACCAGTAAAAGTATGTTCACATTCGGTGACAAAATCACTCCAGTCGAGCAATAATCCACCGAATTCAACTTCTGATAATTCATGGTCTGGTAACTTTATTTTGATCAATTTTTCAATTTGCTGTTGTTCTTTGCGGGTCAGAAAAAAGGATAATCCTTCTTCCACCTGATACATATCAAGTTGTTTGACCATTTCCTGACAGAAGAGATTGGCATCCAGTTCATTGCTGCTCAAAGATTGCAGTGCTTCAGGTAGCTGCTGCTGGGGTAAGCCAAGCAATGAAATATGATCATGGCCAAAATCGGCGGGAAAAATAAGGTTACTATTAGGTTTGATCTGAAATTTGTGGAGAAAATTACTTAAACGTAAATGATTATCGGTAAAAAAAGTGAGGACTTTTTCTTCGGAATAGAAAAACTCCAATCCCAACCGGTTATTGGCAATACCGAAGCCGACAAAGCCATCGTGAGTCATTCTGTCAATATATGGGATGACGTTTCGCAAAATAAGATCTGTCGCCAGATAAGGAGAATAAAAAACCGCCGGGATGGGACGTTTATCTTTGCCGCTGGGTCGTGAAAGGTTCGCTTCTTCCGGATAGTATTCCAGAATAAAAAAAGCTTCCTCAGGGAAAAACCGGGCAAATTGGCTGAAGATTGAATCGATCTTGCCAACCGTTGCAAGGGCAGAAAACCGGTAAGCATTAGCGCATTTATCCAGTAGTGCATATTCAAACCCCTCAAATTGTTGGGGGGAGTTATCGCTGCTTTGCCAACGGCGGATTCCTGCTGGCAATTTTAGTTGGTCGGCCAAGTTAGATCCTTTTTCACGCTATCACTAGTTCATTCTACAACTATGAATAATTAGAGGAATTCGGTGGTCAAGTCAACTGCTGGCAGCAAGTTTGGTTTGTTCAATAGTGAAACTGGGAACTGGTTTTGATCGTCTTTGGCTAATATGAGAAAAATTTAAAAACTATGATTAGTTTCTTGATATGAGTCTTTTTAAATGTTATACAGGATCGTTCGATTTATTACTTTAAAAGGAGTGTCACATGCTCGGTCCCCAGTCATCTCTGGTTATGTACGATGAGGAGTATCAGCGGATTCTTTTGTTGCTGGAAAGATTGCTGCGCGAATCAAATTCAAAAGTTATTTTTCTGGTCGATAAAAATGGTCAACTGATTGCTGCAACGGGTGAAACTGCTGGTCTGGATACTACCAGTCTTGCTTCGCTAACAGCAGGAAATATTGCGGCAACCGGTGGATTAGCCAAGCTGATCGGGGAAAAAGAGTTTTCAATCCTGTTTCATGAGGGTGAAAAAGATAATATTCATATTTCGATTATTGGTGGACGGGTCATCCTGGTGGTAATTTTTGACCAGCGCAGCTCCCTCGGGTTGGTGCGGTTACGGGTTAAAAAAGCAACCAATGAACTTGCCATCGTCTTTGAGGACCTGGTGAGAAAAACCGAAGAAGCGGCTTCAGCCAGTGCTCCAAGCCCGTTTGCTGAAATTACCGACGACGATATCGATAATCTTTTCAACTGATCGAGGCTTAACAGATGTCTTTTATAAATTACGCTTCACGTGAAATTAACTGTAAAATTGTCTACTATGGTCCCGGCCTTTGCGGCAAGACCTCAAATCTTCAGTTTATCTATAATAAAACCGCCGAGGAATCAAAAGGTAAGATGATCTCGCTGGCGACCGAAACCGAACGTACCCTGTTTTTCGTTTTCCTGCCATTGGCACTAGGGGACATCCGTGGTTTCAATACTCGTTTT
>DAOWKG010000009.1 GCA_030639985.1 Desulfuromonadaceae bacterium | reverse complement strand
GCTGACTCGGTTGCCCCTTGAGATAAGCTCTGCGCAGTATCAGAGACCTGCAAGCTACCGGCATCGATTTGATTGGAAGCACGATAAACTTCACCGAGAACTTCATTCAAATTGTCCACCATCGCCTTAAATGCATTCCCCATGACATCTTTATCCGAAGCAACGACAACCTGAATCTGTAAATTTCCTTGTGCAATTTTGCTGGCTTGTTCAGCCCTCACCTTTAAACTGTCAATCATTTTATTAATAGCGTCTGCCAGTTCACCAACTTCGTCCTTGCCATGGCTAACAACCGTTGTGGATAAATCCCCGAGAGCAACTTTTTGGGCGCTATTAACAATCTGCCGCAGAGGTCCAACCACGCGACCGATAATATAAAACAAAAAACCAACAATGATCGCAATTACGACTAATGCCCCACCACCATAGGTCCAATTATTTGAACTGATTGTAGCTGCACCATTTTCAATAATCCCAGCTTGCTGAACATGAAAGTTGGTAAGATCGAAAACCACTGCCATAACCCCAGTGAGCTTACCGGAGTAATCTTGAATCGGAGCGGTAGAAATAAAATGGTCTCCTACCATCTCCATATGATGTTGATCACGACCAGCATCCAACAATGTCGAGGTAATAACCTGGTTGGTCACCGACTTATCAGAAGATGAAACAAATACATATTTACCATCTAAAACCGGATTTTTGGTAGCATTTTGGAGCCCGGTAGCTATGGGTAATTTTTCAGAGAGCATATAGGTGGCAATTTGATAACTACCATTTTCACTCACATTCATGGCAATCGCATCGGCAAAAGGTAGCAAGATTTCAACCGAGCCAACATGGTCACCACTTTTGGAGGTAATCGCAGCTAAACCACGGATGGCAAAACCACCCCGACCAACTTCAATACCAGAAATTGATTTATGTCCACCGGCAGGATTATTTATATCGATAACAGTTTGACGGAAAGAGGTGAGACTATCGGAGATATCAACCTTTTTACCGTTACGCTTAGCCTGCCAACCATCACGCCAAAGACGAGTCAGACTACGACCATTAGGAGTATGAAAATGAATTTTTAATTCTTTTTTACCGGTGGTCGCTTTAAAACCGGCAATGCTTGGAGCCAGAGCTATGCGCAGATGCTCGCGCGCCAATTGCATTTCGGCATTGGCCTCATCGTCCAAATCTCCTAACAAAGCCATGCGGTAGGCAGTAGTAACTTCAGGGTAAGTAGCAAAAATTGATGCCATGTCCAGTGCTCGGTCACCTATAGCACCGATACTGGTACGCAATGACTCCTGCTGTTTCGATGCCTGTTCTTTATAAACAGATTCACCATAACCGGCAAAAAGTTTCCCATTATCATTTACGATATCACCCACTACCTGACTGGTATAAAACACTACCAATGCCGCAGCTAGAATGACCATCACCGTGATAGGAACAATAAACTTACCTCGAATTTTCATCTTTTCTCTCCCTGTCAAAACCGTAAGTTTTTACGACCATTACTTAAAAGACACAAAAATCTTCTACCCCATCCATTCAACGAATTACAAGATCAACCTAACACGAAACAAGTATAATTAAAATAACTTTATTATCACCTACACACTTATGTTTTTTAAGTTGGCTCACCGAGCCCGAATCACTTTTCCCTGTACATTTTTTAAATTTGCAAGCGGTCCAATACCTGTCGCTACAGTTTTCGATTGCTGCGCTGAAAGCGGCTCGGGTAACTGCAACTGTACCTGCCTGACCTTCCCCTGCACATCCTTAAACTCCACTACATACACAATATCCGCTACCGTTTGGCCGGTGCGATTAACAACCTGCACCAAAAGATAATTACTGCGATCGAGACCAAACCTGAGTTGCAAATATTTGTGCGGGTTATCGGGCAAATCGAGCCGGATAAAAGATTGGTTCGCCGCCTTGCCAGCAGTCGAATCGGATCCGGCAGCAGCAGCATAATATTTCTTGGCAGCAACAACATCACCGCCAATGAAAGATAAATTTCCCAATGCATTCATTGCTGGCGCCGTGGGGAGCAATTGCACACTTTTATGCAAATCAGCCTCAGCCTGGGCAGTCTGCTCCAGCTCCAACTGAGCCAGCCCCCGTTGCAAATAATAGTGGAAATACTCACCATTGTGCTGTACTGCCCGGTCATAATTAATGATTGCATCGCGATACCGTTTGTGTTTCAAGCGCACATCACCCCGCAG
>DAOWKG010000088.1 GCA_030639985.1 Desulfuromonadaceae bacterium | reverse complement strand
TTCTCTCTATGAGCTTATTCCAGGTGCGGGACTTATCCTTGATCCAAGAGGAGATTGTGAATTATATGTACTCCTAGATCCCGAATACTATTCCTTAGTGGAAGGATATGCTAATATTACCGTTTATATGGGTGATATGGCTGGAATGGTTGCTACGGCAATGTCGGTTATGGGAAAAACCAAATCTATGGCAAACAACTAAGTCTATTGATTAATTAAACAAGTATTATTGAAAAGCTGGTGGGACTCCTCTTATTATTCGAGTGGCGCCACCAGCTTTTTTATTTACCAATTAATAGTGTTTTGCGAACATATTTACACTAAACACCTATGCCTGAAAGGCTTGGTCTATAGTGCCATAGTTTTCACTAGAGTGATGGAACAATAAAACAGTTGTTTTTTTTTTCATTTTGAAAAAGAATGCAGGTTCGCTCCAAATTTTTTATCGAGCAGCATAAATGACCTAATCAATGTTACCCAAGTAAGTGATCTCTGCCAAGGCAGTAAAAAACTGCAGGCAGATTTATTGTTTGCTTAGGCTTAGCTTTTACAATAGAACATAATTCTATTAATCACCTAACAAGGAGGAACCATGAAACGTTTACTGACTACACTGTTCGTAACTTGCATAGCCATTATGGTTGCAGGCTCTGCCATGGCAGCACAAACCATCAAAATCGGTTTTAACATTCCGCTGACCGGTGACATTCCAAAAGTTGGCGAAGCTTCAAAAAATGCCGCTGAAATGCTTAAAGCTGATATCAATGGTGCTGGTGGCCTTGAGGTTGGTGGTGAAAAATACATGCTTGAGTTTATCTACGAAGACAACGAAGCAAAAGCTGAATCAGCTGTCACCACCGCTTTTAAGTTGATAACCCAAGATGAGATTATTGCGATGATCGGGCCAAACTCCTCGAAACAAGCAATTCCTGCAGGTCAGATTGCTGACGATAATGGTGTTGTCATGGTTTCCCCCTGGTCGACCAACCCCGATACAACTTTAGACCGTCCTTGGGTTTTTCGCGCTGCGTTCCTTGATCCCTTCCAAGGCCCGATGGCAGTAAACTTTGCAGTAAACACCTTTGGGGCAAAAACTGCCGCTGTCCTTTATGACCTGTCCAACGATTACTCCAAAGGGTTAGCCGAAATTTTCAAGCAGCTTTTCGAAACCAGAATGGGTGCCGGTACCGTCACTGCATTTGAAAGTCATGGCACCAAGGATCAAGATTTCTCGGCACAATTGACCAAAATTATCGCTAGAAAACCTGACTTTATCTTTGTCCCCGATAACTACAATCAAGTTGCTCTGATCGTTCCACAAGCCCGCCAACTTGGCTACAAAGGCGAGGTTATGGGTTCCGATGCTTGGGGTTCTTCCGAGCTGATGACTCTGTGTGGTAATGACTGTAAAGGTCTCCATTTCTCGACTCACTATGCCGCCGCTGGTGCTACCGGTGCTACCAAAGAATTTATCGATCGTTACGCAGCCAAATACGGTGAAACCCCAGATGATGTCGCTGCACTGACCTGGGATGCTACTCGCGTGGTACTGCAAGCGGTACAAAATGCCGGCAAAGTGACTGGTAAGGCGAAAAAAGACCGCAAAGCAGTTCGTAAAGGGATGGAAGCAATCACTAGTTTTGCCGGAATTACTGGCGACATGAAATTTGATGAGCAGGGCGATCCCGTCAAGTGTGGCGTTGTGGTTCAAATCACTGAAGCAGGTACATTTGAATTCAAGCAGTCCGTTTGCCCTGAGTAAATCACAATAACAATTTAACTGGTTAAATATGAGGCCGGAGTTTTGCTCCGGCCTCATTCCTTATAGCCGGAATCAAGATATAAGCTCTCCACAATATTTCAAAGGTCATCATGCTAGAAAGCATCATTCAAAACATTATTAACGCCCTGCAGTGGGGCAGTTTTTACGCCCTGATCGCACTGGGATACACCTTGGTTTACGGGGTTCTAACTCTGATCAACTTCGCCCACGGCGATGTGTTCATGGTCGGTGCCTATATCGCCTTTTTTGTCGCTACGTTTTTCCTGACCACCATCGGCCTACCGGGGTGGGTGGTTCTGGCGCTATGTGTTCCATTGACGATGGTTTTAACCTCAATGGTTGGGGTCACACTGGAACGGATTGCCTATCGACCGCTGCGCAAAAAAGGGGCACACCGCCTTTATGTCGTTATTACGGCATTGATGTGCGGACTGATTCTGGAACACGCCAACTTGGCACTGCTTGGCGCCAGTCGCAAAGCGTTTCCGGCATTGATTGAGGTGCAGGTCTATAATATTGGCGGGGTAACTTTCACCAATCTAAAAATCGCCGTTATCGTCACCGCCTTTCTGGTCTTTTTGTTTTTGCAGTGGGTGGTAACCAGAACCCGGGTGGGGATGGCGATGCGAGCCATTTCCTACGATAAATTTGCCGTCCCCTTAATGGGGATTCCGCTTGATCAGATTATCGTTGTCACCTTTGTCCTTGGTTCCGGATTTGCCGGTCTGGCGGGATTACTGTTTGCCATGAGTTATCCGGTCTTAGATCCCTACATGGGTGCGCTGATTGGCTGGAAAGCCTTTATTGCGGCGGTTGTTGGCGGCATTGGTGATATCCGTGGTGCATTCCTCGGCGGCTTCCTATTGGGTGCAGTTGAGATCATGGTGGTGGCCTTTTTCCCCTCAACCTTCCGCGATCTGATCTCTTTTACCGTGTTGCTTGCCATCCTGACCTGGAAACCTACCGGTCTGTTTGGCATCGCCCAAACCACCAAGATTTAGGAGGACACAATGTTACGACGTTATTCTGTCCACTTAGCTTTGGCACTTACTGGTGGTCTATTTGTTTACATGGCTCACACCGAATTTCTCAACCTGTATATCATTTCGGTATTGATGTTCATGGGAGTCAACATCATCCTTTCGACCAGCCTTAATCTGGTCAACGGCTACATGGGTGAATTTTCCTGTGGCCATGCTGGTTTTATGTGTGTTGGTGCCTACGTCTCATCGCTACTTGGCGTCTGGCTGTTTGCCAAGGACAAGGTCTTTGGTGCGGCAGTGCTTAATCCCGATTATGCCCTCTACGCATTTCCGTTTATCATTCTTGCCGGTGGGGTTGCAGCGGCAATCGCCGGGATCTTGGTTGCGGTGCCATCCTATAAAACCAGAGGTGATTATCTCGCCATTATCACCATTGCTGCCAACTTTATCATTATCAGTACAATTGAAAATATT
>DAOWKG010000160.1 GCA_030639985.1 Desulfuromonadaceae bacterium | reverse complement strand
TTGGTATAAAAAAACATTCCGGGCGATTAGCTCAGCGGGGGAGCATTCGCCTCACACGCGAAGGGTCACTGGTTCGATCCCAGTATCGCCCACCATAACTAACAAGAGGTTAACCAATGTAGGTTAGCCTCTTTTTGTTTGTAGAAATTTATTAATAATGTCGAATAACAGCAAAAATACGACCCCGTTAGCAATTGCCGACTGGGGATTAATTGATTACCTCTCCGCCTATGAACGTCAGGGGGCGATGGTGCAAGGGCAATTGACTGGTGATCATGGTGATACCCTGATTCTGGTTGAACATCCCGCTACTGTCACCCTGGGTCGCCGTGCAACTGCTGCCGATCTACATTATCCCGAAGCGGGATATGCTGACCGGGGGATAAAGCTGCAAAAAATAAATCGTGGCGGTCTGGCAACGGCACATGAGCCGGGCCAACTGGTTGCGTATCCTATTGTCGCATTGAAGAAAAAGGATCTACGCTGGTTTGCTGACCAGTTTTTGCAAGTTGTTATCAATCTGCTGGCAGATTATGGTGTTATCGGTTGTTTAAAGGATGGTGAACCGGGCGTATGGGTTGACGGGCGCAAGATCTGCAGTTTTGGTATTGCCATAAAAAAGTGGATATCTTCTCATGGTATAGCCTTGAATGTGAACAATTCACTTGAAGTATTTGCAACTATAGTTCCGTGTGGTCGACCAGCTGAAATAGTCACTTCTTTAAGTCGTGAATTGGGACATCAATTAGATATGGATGAGTTGAAATCTCGTTTTATTGAACATTTTTGCACAACTTTTTATTATCATATAATTGCTGAAACAAAGAATGAATTACCTTGATGGAGGTTTGAATGAAATGCCATGAAGTAGATTATGAAATTATTGGCGGTGACATGCAGATGGTACAAGTTGAACTAGACCCAAGTGAGACGGTAATCGCCGAAGCCGGTGCCATGACATATATGGAAGAAGGTATTACCTTCGAGGCCAAAATGGGTGATGGTTCTGAGCCTGAACAGGGGCTGTTTGGGAAATTGCTGGGTGCCGGAAAAAGGGTTTTGACCGGTGAATCTATCTTTATGACCCATTTTACCAATCAGGGGCGTGGTAAACAACATGTCGCTTTTGCTGCCCCTTATCCAGGAAAAATAATCCCCCTCGATCTTGCTACTATCTCTGGTGGAGAGATTCTTTGTCAAAAAGATGCTTTTTTGTGTGCTGCTTACGGTACCGAGATAGGAATCGCTTTCCAGCGGAAGCTTGGGACTGGATTTTTCGGTGGTGAAGGTTTCATATTGCAACGGTTGCGGGGAGATGGACTAACCTTTATGCATGCCTGTGGCACTATTGTTGAGCGGCAATTGCAGGGTGAAACATTACGGGTCGATACTGGTTGTTTGGTAGCTTTCGAGCCCGGCATTGATTACAGTATTGAACGGGCTGGCAATCTGAAAAGCATGTTTTTTGGTGGTGAGGGGTTATTTCTGGCAACCCTGAAGGGTACCGGTCGGGTGTGGTTACAAAGTTTACCGTTCAGTCGGCTTGCCGATCGTATTATCGCCAGTGCTCCAAGTGCCGGTGGTTCGCAGAAAGGTGAGGGCTCACTTTTGGGCGGTATCGGCAGATTGTTGGATGGAGATTGATTCTTTACGGTTTTTTTACATGATTACTTAAGCCAAATTTGCTACAACTAGAATATTATTACAAATGTGTTGCTTAGGAGCGTTACATGACTACCGATTTTAAGACTGTTGTAAGTACTATTAAAGATTTACCACCGATGCCAGCTGTTGCGGTTAAAGTCCTTGAGCTGTTGAACGACCCTAACGTTAACTATGAAAAGTTAGGTGAAGCGATCTCCAGTGATCCGGCTGTTTCTGCCCGTATGCTCAAGGTTGCTAATTCCGCTTTCTACAGTATGAAACGGCAGATAAAAACCCTTGAGCACGCCATTGCCATAGTTGGTGAACGGACGTTACGTAGCCTGGTGCTTGCAGCCAGTCTTGAGGGGATGAACAAATCGTATGGTCTGCTCGAAAAAATGCTTTGGGAAGATTCCATGGGTTGTGCCATCGGTTGTCGGATCTTGGCACGAAGATTATCATCAGCAGATCCCGAAGAGGCTTTTCTTGCCGGGCTATTCCGGCGGTTGGGTAGGATTGTTATGAATTTTAGCGATCCTGATGCTTACCGGTCTCTGGTTGAAACTGCCTATTCTGATGGGGTTAGCATTACCAAGCTGGAGGGACAGTTTTTTCCCTATGCCCATACCGTTGTCGGAGCTGCAGTTCTGGACAAATGGAAATTTTCCCGTTTCTTTGTCATGTCAACTCTACACTATGAAGATATGAAAATTGCAGTTGAGGAAGAGGAAAACGGAGAAGCTTTATTGCGTTTAACGGCAACGGTTAATCTCGCCGGTCAGATTTGTAAAAAACTTGGCATTGGACAGCGGGAACCGGATGAGGAGTTGGATCTGATGCAAACTCCAGGGGCAATAGTTCTTGAGCTGAGTGAAGAAGAAGTTCAAGGGGCTTTGTTGGAAATTGATCAGGTTTTTACCGAAAACAGAGATTTCTTTATCGGTTAGAATCGGTCGTAAAATTGGGATTTAAAACTAATAAGGGGGGCTGGGAGTCTGACAGACTTCCAGCCCCCTTTTTGTTTATAGCACTGTGATTGTTGTGAACTATGAAAGAGCGTTTAGATAAATTATTGGTGCAGCGAGGTTTGGTTGGCTCACGTGAGCGTGCCAGAGCCTTGATTCTTGCTGGTAAAGTGATTGTTGATGACCACCGGGTTGATAAAGCGGGGACGCAGGTGGATGTCGAAGTAGATTTGCGTTTAAAGGGGGCAGACATCCCCTTTGTTTCGCGAGGCGGATTAAAGCTTGACCATGCCCTTGGTGAGTTTGGTGTTGCTGTTGCCGATCTAGTTGTTATCGATGTTGGTGCTTCAACGGGGGGATTCACCGATTGTCTGTTACAGCGGGGGGCAAAAAAAGTATATGCCGTCGATGTCGGCTATGGGCAACTGGCGTGGAAACTGCGAGAAAATCAGCAGGTAGTAAATTTGGAACGCTGCAATATCCGCCATCTTAAGCCTGACCAGTTGGATGATATCCCTACTTTCGCAGTTATTGATGCATCCTTTATTTCATTAGCTAAAATTCTTCCAAATACCCTGAGTTTATTAAGCTCAAATGGTGAGGTGATTGCCTTGATTAAGCCTCAATTTGAGGTTGGTAAGGGGCAGGTTGGTAAGGGTGGTGTAGTTAAAGATCCGCAGCAGCATGATCAGGTAGTTAAACATATCTGTGATCTGGTTGAAGAACTGAATTGTCAGGTAGTTGGGGTAGTAGAGAGTCCAGTATTGGGACCCAAAGGTAACCGTGAATTTTTGATTTATCTGCGGAAAATAAAGTAGATATCGGCTATAGTCTTTATATATAGTTAATTCGTGCTGTGACGAGGAAATAATTATGGAAACCGATTGTTTGTTCTGTAAAATTATTGCCGGTGAAATTCCTGCTACCATCCAGTTTGAAGATGAACAGTTGGTTGTTTTTGAAGATATAGATCCGCAGGCACCGCACCATCTTCTTATTGTGCCGAAAAAGCACATTCGTACTGCCCTCGATTTAACTCCGGCAGATAATGAATTAATCGGACATATCTATCAGGTCGCTGGCAAAATAGCGCGTGATTTAGATTTTGCTACTAATGGCTTCAGGGTAGTTAATAATTGTAACGAAGGTGGCGGGCAAGTGGTCTGGCATATCCATTTTCATCTTCTTGGTGGTCGAAATATGGTTTGGCCCCCTGGTTAGGTTCATACGGTAGTTAATTGATGGCTGAATTTGATAAAAATACCGAGCAGCGCTTAATGACCGACATTATGGAATTGTTGGTAACCCATTATGGCGCCGAACTCTCTGATGATGCCCTTGATCGTGAGATCGACAGGGTTGAGCAGGCTTTTAATGATGCTCGCTCTTCTCACGAAGGACAGATGCGAAAATCGGGAGAGCCGTATGTATTTCATCCTTTAAGAGTAGCCCATTTGGCCGCTCGTCACTGGATGGATTTTCCTTCTGTTATCGCTGCTTTATTGCACGACGTAGTAGAAGATACTCCGGTAACACTAGCTGATGTCAGGGGTGAGTATGGCGACGAAGTAGCCCACCTTGTTG
>DAOWKG010000197.1 GCA_030639985.1 Desulfuromonadaceae bacterium | reverse complement strand
GTGAAACAACACTAACTTGATTAGCCACAAGTTTCTTCGGATGGGGCATCAAGGGCACCATCAAACATGAACTGATTGATGTCCCGCTTATCTCTTTTATCTATTTTTTTAAAAATATCGCCTGGATGCTTCCGTTTAGCTTTTCTAAAATAGCGATCCCACTGTGACATGGTTTTGTCGGAAGGTTTAATTACTCCCCCCTTACTGTTATGGTTGTGGCAACCACTACAGATCGATTTAAACAGGTGACCACCTTTACGTGAGTTACCGCCGTCGATAGCAATAGCACTGGTAACAGTAAAAGCGACGATAACCAATCCAATCATTAACAAGGTTTTCAACTTCATATTTGTCTCCTTGGCTAATTCTTTGTCACATTACTAATGTGGCAATCCTTTAACAAATCTGCAAAACACCGATGCTTAATAACACCTATATTTACAATTATCAAGCCATATAAACACCTTTTCTCGAATATTTTGTCATATTTGCTATCCCCATCATTTCTTATACCCTAGTTGCGCTATAGTATTTACACGCTTTTCCTATAATTTCGTATAGTTAATCCAATTTAACGGCTTGTTAGTGGGGTATATGGCGCAACAGCGTCATAAATATTACTTATCTCAACCGCCCATCATTGATGCAATTATTCATATATCTTGTCACTCATATGAATACCATTTCATACCAGTTGAATTTAAGCAAAAAGGCCCTACAATTTCCCCCATAAGATGCAATGAAGCAGCAGCAACGCTAATTAACCATCATTAATTATGGTGACTTTTTCAGGCTGCCAACGCATAATCCTTTTCACCACTGAAGCACTGAGAAAACCCAAAAACGAGGTCTTTTTTTATTTAGTTTTTTGACCTACCCTATAGCTCTGTGCCTCAACTAATAATATGCCCGAGGAAATCACCATGCTTACCCAGCGCCGTAGCGGAATCCTACTCCACCCAACTTCCCTGTCGGGTTCACAAGCGATCGGTTCGTTCGGCAAAGAAGCGTATGCGTTTATCGATTTTCTGGTTGCGGCACAGCAATCGGTATGGCAGATACTCCCTCTGGGACCAACCGGCTATGGTAATTGCCCCTATAGTTCTTTTTCGGCATTTGCGGGCAATCCTCTCCTTATCAATCTTGACCTGTTAGTCAACACTGGCGATCTGGGCTCTGGAGATTCACCTGAAACAATAGTAAAAACTGGCAATGGCGATTTTGGCGCTGCGGCAGCAACTATCCTCCCTGCCCTCCTTCGGGCGAGCAATAATTTCAAGCGAAATGGATCCCTGCAACGCCAGCAAACCTTTGCAGCGTTCTGTGCCATACAAGATTATTGGCTTGACGACTATGCCTTGTTCGAATCGATCCGCGCAGACCAGCAATATCGTGGGTGGCAACAATGGCCCGACGAAATAAGCAACCGGCAACCAGCAGCAATGGCAGAATGGGGTGACAAACTTCAAGACTCCATTTTTCAGCATAAATATCAGCAATTTGTCTTTTTTGAGCAGTGGATGGCACTAAAAAGATACGCCAACAGCAAAGGGATAAAAATATTGGGAGATCTGCCAATATTTGTTGCCGAAGATTCTGCCGACGTCTGGGCGAATCGGGATTTATTCTATCTGGACGATAAAAATCGGGCGACTCTGGTTGCCGGAGTACCACCCGATTATTTCAGCAGCACTGGTCAACGCTGGGGCAATCCTCTCTACCGCTGGGAGCAAATGGAGACCGATGATTTTTCTTGGTGGCGGGCACGTTTTCGCTGGAATTTGGAGCTATTTGATTTATTACGGGTCGACCACTTTCGGGGGTTTTCAGCCTGCTGGGCAATCCCGGCCAGTGAACCTACCGCGATACAGGGGGACTGGATGGCAGCCCCAGGAGAACAGTTATTTACCCGGTTATTACAAGAATTGGGAGAGTTGCCGATAATTGCCGAAGATCTGGGCATTATCACTCCTGATGTTACAGAGTTGCGTGACCAGTTTGGTTTCCCCGGCATGAAAATCTTACAGTTTGCTTTTGATTCAGGCTGGGATAACCCCTATCTCCCAGCCAATCACCTAGCAAACTCGGTCATCTACACCGGTACCCACGACAACGACACCACTCTGGGATGGTGGAACTCCCTTGACCAAACTGGCCGACAACGAGTTCAAGATTTCTTGCATAATGGCTGCAATAACATGCCCTGGACGCTGATAGAAACAGCCATGGCAAGTGTAGCTAATCTGGCAATTATTCCGCTGCAGGATATCCTTTCACTACCGACAGACAGCCGTATGAACACCCCAGGAATTGCAGATGGCAACTGGGAGTGGCGGTTTAATCCCAAAGTCCTTGATCACAGAATCATAGAAAAGCTAAAAGAACTGTCACAAGTAAACAACCGCAACCTGTGTATTCCCGCAGAAATGTAATCAAACCATTTCGGTGCTTGTCACATTTTTCCCCACTATGGTAGTTTCGGCTCACAAATAATCTATTCTCGTGACTTATATCAGCAGCAATAAATACCATCAAAAGGGCAACCGGCTGGTTGTCCCTACAACCTGGAGGAAAACCGTGAAACAATTTACCATTTTGATCAGTCTCGCAATCATGACCTTTTCGCTGGTTGCCTGTAATCAGGACAAACCGGCTCAACCAACCGCAACCACCGCTACCGTTGAAAAATCGGCACCAACTCCTGACACTACCTCTGACAGCAGTTCTGGAACAGTAGTCGAAACGATGGATGCCGCCGGCTATACCTATGTTTTAGTCGATACCGGTAGCCAAAAAATCTGGTCTGCGGCTCCGGAATTTGCCGTTAAGGTTGGTGACGAAGTTATGGTACCCAAAGGAATGGCAATGCATAACTACCATAGCCAGACCCTGAATCGTGACTTTGAAGTTGTCTATTTTGTTGAATCAATTCTGAATGCCAGCAACCCATCAATGGGTGCCCCATCAACTACCGACATGCAAATGCCATCAGGACACCCAGCCATCGGCAACGACACCCCACCGGAAGTCGATCTATCTAACATTCAAAAAGCTGCTAACGGCATGACCATCGCTGAGATATATGCCGGCAAAGCAGATCTTGCCAATAAAACTGTGACTCTGCGAGGAAAAGTAGTCAAGTTTAGCCCCCAGATCATGGGTACCAATTGGATTCACCTCCAAGATGGCAGTGGTGATTCTGCAGCGGGGACAAATGATTTGACCGTCACCAGCAAAACCGAAGTCAAAGTTGGGGATACT
>DAOWKG010000140.1 GCA_030639985.1 Desulfuromonadaceae bacterium | reverse complement strand
TGATCTTTACAAATCGTAGTGAGAAACCGACTAACCGATCTTGTCTAATCTGAACATCTACCAACGCAGTCAAAAGCTTTTGCTCCTCTCAGCGTTCTCTACGTCTCTCCGTTAAAAGCCTCTCCGGTTACCGACTACTGATCCATAACAATATGGGAATGATCACCGATATTCATCCGTCGTGGTGCACCGATCAGACTGACGGCATCCCCCAACAACGACTGATCCAAGTTTAAATAACTGATCTTATTATCGGTGTTGATGATCGAATCTCTGATGATACTGTTTTCTATTACACTTCCGGCAGCAATCGAAACATTCGGCCCGATAATTGAGTTTCTGATAGTGGCCCCCTGGGCAACGTGAACCGGTTCAATCAATACCGTATCCTCAACCTCACCATGGATATGGTGCCGCCCTTTGAGGAGAAAACGGTTGGTTTCCAGCAAGGTTTCGGGTTTGCCACAATCGAGCCAGGCGTCAATTTCTGGTGCTTTAAATTTATTCCCGGCACCGATCATCCGCATAAATACCGAGGGAAGGTAATATTCCCCTTTCACCGTTTCGCCTGCCGCTACCGTTGCCTCAATTGCCGCAATAAATCCGGCACCATCTTTCAAGTAATAGAGGCCAACCTGAGCCAAACGAGAAATGGGGGTGTCGGGTTTTTCCACCATATCAACAATGAAGTCCCCGGCTAAAACATTGACCCCGAAACGTTGATAGTCCTCGACCTCTTTTGAGTAGATTAAGCCGTCGGCATTATGGCAAAGACTGGGAATCGCAGCCAAGTCGGTGACAAAGATGGTATCGTTAAAAACCACCAGCAAATCATCACCGGGTTGTACCGATGGGGCTGCCAGTGCTACCGCATGAGCGGGTCCAAGCCGTTGCTTTTGAACATAATAACTACATTTTAAATCAGGAAATTTTTCCGCCATAAAAGCGGTAATCTGCTGACCATTTTCATCAATTATAAAAATATATTCCTCGACATCGACGGTCTGCAGTCGTTCGACAATATGTTCAAGGACCGTTTTTCCGGCAACATTGACCAACGATTTAGCTTTAGTGTGGGTATGGGGGCGCAGGCGTGTCCCTTTTCCGGCGACGGGTAAAATTGCTTTCATGTTCCCTCCTGAACAAATTTGTTAAACGGATGGTTGGCTCTTATCAGTTTTTATCTTTTTCAAACCGGAAAAAACCGGATGCTTATATAGAGATCCAAGCAGGTAATCGGCTGCTAACCCATTAACAATACCACTTATCAGGGCAAAGAGAAGAAAGAATGGCAACAGCATCCAGATTGAGGGATGGCGAATTACCACCAGCCAGGCTATCAACAGTTGTCCGGTAACGTGTCCCAACGCTCCGAGAATTGAAACTCCAACCGGGCCAATTTTAGGTTGCCACAACTTGTAACCAATACTCATCAGTATATTTGCAGCAAGACCACCGCCTAATGATAATAAAAAACCGGGCGAGAACAAGCTTCCCAATAACATACTGCCAATCAGGATGCGGGAGATACTGACAATCCAGAGCGCCTGGATGCCATAGCTGAAGAGTGCTGTCAGAGCAAGAATATTAGCCAGCCCGATACGAAACCAAGGGATCGGGTTCGGCAACAGAACTTCAACGGTGTGGAGAGCAACTGCCAAGGCAACAAACAATGCCAGCATGACTCGGCGTCTTACCTGCTCCAGTTGTTGCGGATCAACGGCTGATGAAGTCATATTCGCCATCCTCCTCGCAATCACCCTCGATACGAATCACCAGCTGGTTCGGGACACAGGCAAGTAAATCACCGCTATGCCGCGCTTCACCCATGCCAATGCAAACCTTTCGAACACAGGGAGAACTGATAACCTGGGCAGCGCCGTCCTTAATTTGTAGCACTGTGATTCCGAGTGGACCAGGCAGTTCTACCAGTTGATCATGATCCAAAGGGGCAACAAAAATGATCTTATCGTCGGCACTGACGACAACTCTAGCGCCACTAGTTTGTCTTAACAATAACAAAAAGGAAAGTGCTACCAAGATAGTAACCACAAGCAGCAATTTACGATCAAATGGAGTTAGTAGTTTCAGCCACCCAATAGCTTTCATCGCGGAACCACACTCTGCCTAACTGGCAATCTTGACAAAAAAATCATATGGCTAATGCTTGCTGCCATACTTAATCCTTTACTATCTCACCAATCAGATCGTATTCAGAGGAATCGGTAATTTCTAGCCGAACGTATTCACCGATATTAGCGTGACCAGAAGTAATTAAGTATTGGCCATCAATATCTGGAGCTTGTCTGGCACTACGCCCCTTAAGCAAGAGTTCGGTTTCTTCACTGTAACCCTCTACCAACACCAGTTCAGTCTGCCCAAGCAGAGAACGATTATGGTTAAAAGAAACCCGTGCCTGAGCTCGCATCAATTTTTTCAAACGACTCTTTTTGGTGCGAGCTGGAACTTGATCGGCAAATTTTGCGGCGGGTGTCCCATCCTCACGGGAATAAGGAAATACCCCAACCCGCTCGAAATGACCAGCATTAACAAATTTGAACAGCTTATCAAACTGTTCAATTGTTTCGCCGGGAAAGCCAACGATAAATGAGGTTCTAAGGGTCAAGTCAGGAATTCTATCGTGCAGGCGCTGAATTAATTCTCGGGTTTGTTTTTCGTTGAGATGGCGATTCATCTGCCCGAGGATTTGGTCATCTATATGTTGCAGCGGTAGGTCAAGATAGTTACAAATCTTCTCTTCAGTGGCGATCAATTCAATCAGATCGTCAGAAACTCCCTCCGGATAGGCATAAAGGAGGCGAATCCAGACAATACCGTCGACCTTGACCAGCTCCTGAAGTAATTTCACCAGCGTGGCACCATCATCACGGTCGGCACCAAAATCGGTAATATCCTGAGCAATAAGGATAATTTCTGTCACCCCTTGTGCCACCAGATTTTCAGCTTCCGCTACCACCGAAGCGATACTGCGGGAGCGCAACTTGCCACGCAATTGGGGAATGATACAGTAGGAACAGTGGTTGGAACAGCCCTCGGCAATTTTGATGTAACTGCTATAAGTGGGGGACGAATTAACCCGGGGCGTTTCATGATTGTAGAGATAATCGGGGATACCAACCTTCTCGACCGGATCGCTGTGGTCTAATTGTTGCTCAATCAAAGCGACAATCTGCTCCCCCTCAGAGGTACCGATAAACAGGTCTACTTCAGGCATCTGTTCTTTTAAAGCATTTTGATAACGTTGTGGCAAACACCCAGCGACAGCCAGCACCTTACAGTTACCATCCTCTTTATAATCGGCTACTTCGAGAATCGTATCGATCGATTCCTCTTTCGCATCGTTAATAAAAGCACAGGTGTTGACAATAATGATATCGGCCTGACTCTCATCCAGAACAATTTCATAACGATCCAGCGGAAAATGTCCCAGCATCACTTCGGAATCGACCAGATTTTTTGGACAACCCAGACTTATCAGGCTAACTTTTAATTTTTCCACGTTACTCCCTACGAGCGCATATTCTCAAATTGTAATTCGACATCTAAATCTTTCCCCTTGAGCAGTTGCATCACCTCTTGCAAATCATCAATTTTTTTACCCGTGACCCGAACCTGATCCTCCATGATTTGCGCCTGAACTTTAAGCTTGGTATCCTTGATCAGCTTGACGATTTCTTTCCCTTTTTCTTTGCTAATCCCCTGAATGATAGAAGCCTTAACCCGTAGTGCTCCAGCCGACGCCGTTTCTTCTTTGCCGTAATCAAAACACTTTGGTGAAACTTTGCGGCGTACCAGTTTGGCAATCAAAATATCTTTAATCGCCTGCAGTTTATACTCATCAGCAGCCAGAATATCGAGGTGCTCTTTTCCCAGAGTGATTTCGTTAATTGTTCCCTTAAAATCATAACGCTGTGAAATCTCTTTAATGGCCTGATTAACGGCATTATCAACTTCCTGAAAATCAACCTTCGAAACGATGTCAAAGCTTGGCATAGTTTATCTCCTTATTAACTTATAAATAATCACAATAAAGTCCAAAGAATCGAAGACTTATAACACAAAACCGCACCGTGATAATAGTCACGCTACGGCAAAGTAGTGAAAAAACTGTGGTTGATCAAACTAAAACCGATCACTTCTCCCCGAGCGACCAATTCAACCCCTTCTGGCCGTTCAAACTGAAATCATGATTTTTGCTAGGCCGGTGCTATGCTCCCAATCGGAGTCCTTTTAATCCTGCCGCCTGGCACCTTTTCATCATCGCTGGCAGGCCCCGCCATTCCCTGACCATTCACTGGCACATGGTGTTTCTTGGTTTAATCGAGTTCTTCCTCAGCATTCAGCCAGAGTTCAAAACGTTCCCGGGCACTGCGGGAAATAATCCGCTGAAAAGAAATGGGATCATGGAGATAAAGGCAATGACGGATGGCCGAATAGGGGCTGAAATTGTGCTCTGGGTCGGCGGCAAGAAACTCGCCCCGGTACTCCCGAACAGTTTTCAAATTTTCCATCAGGCTCTGGTGTAGATCCCCCTTTTCAAAGCGATTGTTCAACTTGAGAATATCTTGTACGAAACCATCGACCTTGTAGTCCTGAAATTCAAAATCACGGAAGAAATGTCCAGTCACCCGCAGAAAATTGAAGGCGTTGATTACCTTACCACTGCTCGAAATTGCCCCTACGGTCGCGTCTCCAATCGGCTCCACGGTCTCCCGCTCCATCAGTTCCTCCGTGGCATTGCGGATCTCCTTGAATTCGCGATCAGCCAGTTCAAACAGGGCGGAAAGGACATTGATCCGGCGCCGGAGATCGTTGGGAATCGACTTCTTGTACTTGATCTTGTGATCAAGGACACTCCAAGCATCCTGAATCAGAGACCGGATCTGTACTTCGTAAGGCAATTTAGCGAACTCTTGGTATTTATCCTGCGCCACCAGGGCGTCACTCAGAGCCAGATCCAGGTGTAAGCCTTTGTAGCCGAAGGAATCATCGGTGCCCTCCAGCGCGGAAATTTTATCGGTGACATCAATAATCCGAAAATGTTGCTGCAAAACTTCTGAGGTCTGGGCAATCTGGTCTTCATAAAGACAGATGATACGGATGCCGATCAGGTCGGTGATGTAATCCTGAATACGGTAGGGATGCTCTTCTGCTTCAAGCTTGCCCTGATATTTGCGGTGAAACTTTTTGATGCATTC
>DAOWKG010000057.1 GCA_030639985.1 Desulfuromonadaceae bacterium | reverse complement strand
TAACGTTGATATTCCAACAATCGCTTCACCAGTTCAGCCCGGGGATCTTCCTCTTCCGCATCGAGTTCCTCGCTGACCGGCAACAACATTTTCGATTTTATATATACCAGAGTTGCCGCCATCATCAAAAATTCACCGGCGATATCAAGATCGAGCTGTTTCATCTGCTCAATAATGGTCAGGTATTGTTCCGTTATTTTAACAATTTGGATATCACAGATATCCATCTCTTCCCGCTTAATCAGGTGCAACAGGAGATCAAGTGGTCCAGAAAATTTTTCCAAATGTATTTGAATTGACATTACAACTCACAGAAAGTGATGTTCGTTCAACTTCCGAACAAAAACCGGATAGCTTGCTCTATCACTCCCACTTCTCCCCCGGCCATAAAAACCACCAGGGTATTAATTATCGGGCCAAGAACCCGCGACCAAACATCGGTAAAAAAGACCAAAAACAAAATCAGAATAAAACCAAATGGTTCCAGACGGCTCACCAACGCTGCTTGCCGTTCTGGCAAGATTCCGGTCAGTATTCTGCCACCATCCAACGGCGGTACCGGAATGAGATTGAACGTACCCAACAACACATTAATATAAAGACTGAAGCCAACCATCATCTTGAACGGAGTTACAAACTGGATATATAGCTGCGATGCCCCGAGTGAACTTTGATCCAACCAGCCCACCCCACGCAACAACAGCGCCGATATCAGCGCCAGCATAAAATTTGTTATTGGCCCGGCCAAGGCAACCCAAAGCATATCCCGGCGCGGTCGGCGGAAGTTGCCCGGATTGACCGGCACTGGCCGCGCCCAGCCAAACCCAAAAATAAAAATTGCAATGGTGCCAATCGGATCGAGATGTTTAAAGGGGTTCAGAGTCAAACGCCCCAACAATCTGGCGGTGGGATCCCCAAATTGCTCAGCAATATATCCGTGAGCCACTTCGTGCAGAATTATCGCCAATAATGCTGGCACCAACATAATTGCAATTTTAGAAACAATTGCTTCCATCTATTTTCCAATCCCCATAATTAAATATGTTTTTAAACTATTGAACTTTACACTACCTCTAGTAGCTTAATCGACCTCACCATTGATGGTCAACTAAGAGGGTGGGAAGAAGTGCTTTTCCACCAAAGCAATCTCTTCTTCCCGACTGGTAATTCTGTAATCGAGCCGAGCCCGCAACAGACAATTGAATATCTCCTGAAAATGTCTCCCCGGAGAAAAACCAAGAGCGATCAAGTCGGCACCGTTGAGAATGATTTTCTCTTTACGGAGATCGGTCACATAAAGTGAAATCCATTTACGCAAAGTTTCATTTTCACTATTTGCCATCAGGTAGAGAATTACCTCCAGAGCAAAGCCATCAAACCAGCCATAAATCTCGCTATTTTTTGGTTCAACCCGCCCATTGCGCCGGGTTTTAATCAGCTTAAGTAATTGTCGTGCCCGAGGGAGCTGATCGAGCAGCAAACTTTGATCGCTTGGTTGCAACTGCAGCCAACCACCAACCCGACTGAGACCTTTTGCGGATAAATTTTCAAACAGGCAGAACAAATACAATAACCAACGCCGGTAGCTTTCTCCAGTATAAAGTAAATCAAACCAGCTACTGGCACGCTCGGCAGCGACAAACAAACTTGCTGTTTGTTGATTAAAATATAATTTTGGGTCAATAAACTTCAACAGTTCAAACTCATCAAGGCGTGCCAGTGCCGGAACCACTCGAGGTTCATCCAATATTTGTTCCAACTCGTGCAGGATCCTGATACCAGCAACCTTCTTGACCGACCTCAACCGCACGGCACTACGCATCAAGCGAACGGTTTGGCGGCCAATAACAAAACCGAGGCGTTGCTCAAAACGGACCGCCCGAAACAAACGCGTTGGGTCTTCAATAAAGCTCAAGTTATGCAGTACCCGGATTGACTTATCTTTCAAATCGCGTTGACCGCCAAAAAAATCGAACATCTCACCAAAGCTGTTACGGTTTAGCGATATGGTCAGGGCATTGATGGTAAAATCACGGCGGTATAAATCGTGCCGGATTGACGCATGTTCTACCTCCGGCAAGGCCGCCGGACGATCATAATATTCGAGCCGAGCCGAGGCAACATCAACCTTGAAACCATCGGCGAAGATGATAACGGCAGTACCAAACTTTTCATGTGCCCGCACCCGACACTGATTACTTTTGGCAACGGCATGCGCAAATTCGATACCATCACCCTCAACCACAATATCGACATCAAGATTGGGCTGGCGCAACAGCAAATCGCGCACCAAGCCGCCGACTAAATAAATCTGTACCTCCAACTGGTCCGCCACCTCGCCCAATTGTTGCAACAGGGTTCTTACCTCTGCTGGTAACTGCATGGCCAGCAACCGCTGCAGATTTTTCCGTTTAAGCTGCAATCCCTGCCGATCAGAAATACTGGCTAACGGTTCGGTAAAATCCTGGCGATCACCGAGCATGTGGCGAAGCAAATCGGTACGGGTCACGATGCCGACCACCACACCGGCGTTGATTACCGGCATACAGCGCTGGTTGTGCTCCATTATCCCCTGTTGCAACTCTGCGATAGAGGCTTCTGGCGCTACCGTCTGAAAATCGGTATTCATCATCTCCCCGACCACCATTTTTAACAATTTATGGTGGGCAGCTTTTTCAACTATTTGTCGGGTAATTATACCAACCACCCGTTGTTGTTCATCTAAAATCGGGATGGCATTAAAACTGAAACGGGTCATCAATTTACGTGCCGCCGCTATAGTTGCATCATTGGGCAGGGTCTTAACCGGTGCCGACATCAAATCGCTAACTTCACGGCGAGGGCGCACATATTGCGGCAACATGTTTTCCAACTGTGCCAATAACTGCGTCAGGGGCAACTCTCGAACCGTCGCTGACGCGGCTGCAGGATGACCACCACCACCAAACTGCTGGAATAATTCACCGACGTTAAGTTCTGGCAAACTAGAACGACCTACCAGAGAAATACGATCCTCCATCCGCACCGCAACCAGCAGGACAGCTAGATTTTCAATATCCTTAAGTTTATGCACCAGGCTCGAGATATCGCCGACATAATAATTAATAGAGGCGGAAGCGATGGCAACTTCAATGCCGTTAACCAGCACCTTTTGACATGATTTCAATAATTCACTAAGTAAGTCGACCTGCTCTGAGGTCATTTCCCGTACCAGAAAATCGCTGACGGTATTGAGATTGGCACCATGCTGCAACAAAAATGCTCCGGCCTGGAAATCCGCAACGGTGGTGCCAGCAAAAAGGAGATGACCAGTATCCTCATAGAGACCAAGCAGCATCATCGTCGCCTCATCCGGGGTCGGAATAATGCCACGTTCAATGAACAATTGGGTCATAATCGTGACGGTAGCGCCAATTTTCTGGATATGCTCAACCTGGCCACGAACACTATGTTCATCAAGGGGATGGTGGTCGTAGATGTGAATTTCAAGTTCGGGTTTCTGCACAATTTCGGCAAATTGCCCAATTCTGGCAGCACTGCGAACATCAACCAGAATCAATCGGGTAACCGCCTGCAAGTCGATATCACGGACTCGCTTGACATCATAAGCGTAGAGGGTGCTGTGCAACAGAAAATCGCGCAATCCGCGTTCCTGTCCCCCCGGAAACACCATGATAGCATCGGGATAGAGTCGCTTGGCAGCGATCATCGACCCGAGACAATCAAAATCGGCATTAACGTGGGTGGCAATAACATCCATATAAAAAACTACAGCTCCAAGGTTCCAATCAAATCATTAATATCGGCAATTCCCTCTTCGACACAAAACTTCTCTAAATCGGCAATAATGGTTGCCATAGCATCGGGATTAACAAAATTAGCGGTGCCGACCTGAACCGCTTTGGCCCCAACAATTAAAAATTCCAGGGCATCAGCAGCACAAGTGATGCCGCCAATACCAATCACCGGCACCTTTACCGCCTGAACGACCTGATGTACCAACCGTACCGCAACCGGACGGATTGCTGGACCCGACAATCCACCAATGGTGTTGGCCAAGCGTGGCTTCCGGGTTTTAATATCGACTGCCATCCCCGTCAGGGTATTGATCAGGCTCAGAGCATCAGCACCGGCTTCTTCAGTTGCCCTTGCCAATATTTGGATATCGGTAACATTGGGGGTCAGTTTAACAATCAGCGGCTTGGTCGTCCGTTTACGCACCGACGTTACCACCGCTGCCGCCGCCTGTGGATCGGTACCAAAAACGATGCCGCCATGTTTGACATTGGGACAGGAAATATTCATCTCCAGTGCCGCGACGCCGGGAACATCATCAAGACGAGCGGCAACTTCGCCGTATTCCTCTTGCGTATTGCCAAAAAAATTGACGATAACCGGGGTATCATACTGGGACAAAAATGCCATTTTATCTTTGATGAAAGCATCGACACCAACATTCTGCAAGCCGATAGCATTGAGCATGCCGCTGACCGTTTCACAAATACGGGGGGTATTGTTGCCCGCTTTGGGATTTAACGACATCCCTTTGGTAACAATAGCACCAAGCTGATTAAGATCGATATAGGGGGAATACTCCTCACCATAGCCGAAGGTTCCGGAAGCCGGCATGATCGGATTTTTCAACTTTAGTCCGGCAATTTCGACCGCCAGTTTCGGCTTTAGCACCTGCTCTACCGCATTACTCATTTGCCGCCTCCTACCATTTTTATTGCTTCGGTTTTATTCCAATCAAGACTCTCGGCATTAAATACCGGGCCGGAGGTACAACTACACAGGTAGCGAGGCTCATTGATCGTGTGCCCCTCCCCTTTGACGACACAACCTAGACAGGCGCCGACACCACATGCCATCAATGCTTCCAGCGAGACCTGCAGGGACACTTCGCTAGTAGCGCAAATTTTCTGCACCGCATCAAGCATCGGCATCGGCCCACAGGCAAAAACCTCAGTCTGATGGGGTTCTTCTAGTCGCTGTTCCAACAACCGGGTCACAAACCCCGTCTCGCCCAGGCTGCCATCTTCGGTAGCAACACTGACGTTGACCCCAAGGCGCTCAAACTCCGAAATCGTAATAATATCATCACGAGTTCGCCCACCAACAAACAGGCTAACCTTCGACGTCTTAACCAGCTCAGTTGCCAGCATGTAGAGAGGTACCAGACCAATTCCCCCACCAACCAGAATTTTTTCGGCTATCGAAGCGTCAGCAGTGAATCCGCTACCCAATGGCCCTAGCAATTCAACCGCATCACCCGATTGTAATTCCCGCATCGTTTCGGTACCACCACCAACAACCTTATAGACCAGCTCAATAAATTCCTTGGGTGGCAAGGTGTCACAATCGGCAGGGATAAAACCAACCTGAAAGACGCCAAACGGGCGGCGCAATAACGGTGTAAATGAACGTTGCACCCGCAACATCACAAATTGACCCGGCTTAGCCGACTCGCTATAGCCCGACGCCAGAATTTTCATGCGATAATAACCAGGCGATATCTCCTGATTAGAAAGGACAATTGTTTTTAAATCTTGCATTGAGTTTCGCTCCTAAAATTATTGCTCAAGTACTTTTTTAACCATAAGCAGGGCATCTTCACCATCACGATAATAAGCCCGTCGGGTTCCCTGTGGCACAAACCCAAACCGCTGATAAAGTGTAATTGCCGCCCGATTGCCAGATCGAACTTCCAACCAGACTGAAGCTAGTTCCTGCGGCAGAAAATTATTAAAGGTATGTTCCAGCAACTGTGCCGCGACCCCGTTACGGCGTGCCGAGGGCGCAGTTGCTAAATTAAGAATTTGCATTTCATCGACAATCAACCAGTAACAAATAAAACCGACGATACCGGTCTCATCTTCACATACCAGAATTGTCGCCACCGGATTTTCTAATTCTTGGAGAAATTGCGCCAACGACCATGGATGCGGATAGCATTCCAGCTCAATCGCGACAACAGCATCCAGATCATTCCCAGTAATCGACCTGATCGCAAAATTTTTTATCGCCATTTCCAGTACTCAGACACACAAATAATATGTTAAGATTAAGTATTCTAATCACCATCAAAAGCGGTAACAAAACTAGCACATTTCAGCAATCCGATATAGCGAAAGATAAACCATCTGGTATATAAAATATTAAGCAGCAGCAAAACCGCTTTACCGATATTGACAAGCAAATGTCCTAGTGGTCTAATGCCGACCATTTTGCCAGCCAAGGAGCCAAACATTGAACGACAACAAGCCGATCACCTATAAAGATGCCGGGGTTGATATTGATGCCGGTAATCACTTTGTCAACCTGATTAAACCATTGGTCAAAGCGACATCCCGTCCCGAAGTACTTTCCGATATCGGTGGTTTCGGCGGTCTTTTCTCGCTCAATAGTGGAAAATATAAACGTCCAACTTTGGTTGCAGCTACAGACGGAGTTGGCACCAAACTGAAACTTGCTTTTATGCTCGATAAACATGATACGGTCGGCATCGACCTGGTTGCCATGTGTGTCAATGACATTATCGTACAAGGGGCAGAACCGCTATTTTTTCTCGACTACCTCGCTACGGCAAAACTTTCCCCGGAACAGGCGGTAGAGGTTGTCAAAGGGATTGCCGAGGGTTGCAAACAGGCAAATTGTGCCTTGTTAGGTGGTGAAACTGCCGAAATGCCGGGGATGTATAGCGGTGGCGAATATGACTTGGCCGGTTTTTCTGTCGGTGTGGTCGATAATGAGAAGATTATCGACGGTTCGACTATAAGCAATGGCGATCAGATCATCGGTATCGCTTCCAGTGGACTCCACTCCAACGGTTTTTCGCTGGCCCGGAAAGTTTTTCTGGAAACAATGCAGCTCGATCTTGCTTCCCAACCGGAAGAATTGGACAATCCCCTTGGAGTTGAGCTACTGACCCCGACCAGAATCTACGTAAAAAGCATCCTCAACTTGATTCGAAACTTCGACATCAAGGGGATTGCCCATATCACCGGTGGCGGGCTACTGGAAAATCTGCCCCGGGTACTGCCCAGACACTGTAAAGCAATCATCCAACGTAATAGCTGGGAAAAACCGGCAATCTTTGAAATGTTGCGTCAAGGAGGCAATATTCCGGAGGAGGAGATGTACCGTACCTTTAATTACGGTATCGGTATGGTGCTGGTAGTTCCAGCAAATAAAGCAGATGATATCATCGGGCGCTTAGCTGGTCTTGATGAACAAGCTTACTTAATCGGTGAAATTGTCACGGCAGATGAGCCATCAGTTGAACTTATCTAACCGTACTAATTAACGGGCAAAAAAATGGGTTCGAATAAAAAACTACGCTTGGCAATTTTGGCTTCTGGTGGCGGCACCAACCTGCAATCAATCATTGACCAATGTCAGCAAGGCATACTTGATGCTGAGATTGTTCTGGTGGTCAGCAACAATCCAAATGCGGGCGCCTTGGGGCGGGCTAAAAAAGCTGGGATCGCCACCACCTGCATCAACCATCGTGATTTTGACCAGCGTGAAGACTTTGATAATGCGGTGATTGCTACCTTGCAAGAAGCGGGAACTGAACTGGTTGTGCTAGCTGGTTTTATGCGCATCATTTCTGCGGTCTTCCTGCAAGCATTTCCACAACGGATCATCAATATCCATCCCGCCCTGCTACCATCCTTTCCGGGGCTGCATGTCCAGCAGAAAGCGCTAGACTATGGAGCAAAATTCTCTGGCTGCACCGTCCATTTTATTGATGATGGGGTTGATACCGGGGCAATTATTGCTCAAGCAGTGGTACCAATATTTAGCGACGACTCAGAAGCTACTTTGGCGGCAAGAATTCTCGAGCAAGAACATAAAATCTATCCCCAGGTGATTCAGTGGTTTGCTGAAGAGCGGATTACTATAAACGGACGGCAGGTGGCAATCGAAGCTGGCAAACAGGACAAAAGCACCCTGACCAATCCACCGGTAATATAAAAATCATGCGCACAGTTCTAGTTAGTAGCTGCCTGCTTGGCTTAAGCACTCGTTACGATGGTAGCGATAATTACTCCCAAGCAGTAGTCGATTATATTACCACCAATCAACTCACTCCGATTCCAGTTTGCCCGGAACAATTGGCCGGACTGGCGACACCACGGCCAAAATGTTGGTTCTGAACCAACATTTTGGCCGTGGTGTC
>DAOWKG010000100.1 GCA_030639985.1 Desulfuromonadaceae bacterium | reverse complement strand
TGGACTTACCTGTTACAGTAGGTCTCTGTTTTAGTTTGTCCCCAAGGGGCGTGCTTTAGATTTCATAGGAGGTCATAGGGGTTAGGGGGCAGAGTTTGGTTTGGGACTTCCTCATCAATCGGTTGCTCAAGGTGACGCTGTTTCTGAATCTGACTTCTGGTCTGGGCCCTGGATTTAGCTTGTTGTGCGGTTTCCATGCCTCCGCGCTTGCCACCAATGCTACCAATTCCCACTCCGCCGCCGTTGCCACCGCCACCTTGTGCATATGCGGTGTTAGAAAAGAAATGTCCCGTTGAAGAATCGAAAGCTACAGGGGCTAGCATCAGTAGTAGTGCCGCTGCCCAAATTAGATGGTGTTTTTTTACAATTCTCTTCATTTTTCTCTCTCCTCTGGTATTGTTTTTAGTATCTACACTATGCTTTTTCAACACCCGATCATTTATCGCAGTCGATGAAAGCGATTTGATTGGTTAACGAATGAAGCAAAGGTTACAAATTATTTTCTGTAAGAATGTAACTATTTTAAATTATTTTCTGTAAGAATGTAACTATTCTAATTTGAAAAGGTTATGAAGCGTAAGGTGTAGATATGTTTCAGATTTTTATAACGCCCATAAAGATAGACCGCCTGCGTTAAGGTAATTCCAAGCAGGGGGGATGACAACAAGCTACTACTTCATGAGCGCCCCCTTTACGCAACAAAAAATTTGCCGTCAAACCGGTTACGGCAATTACAGCTGCGGTACTTACTGCTGTTGCAAGGACCAGTGGCAGCCATTGTTGGGCGATCAGATCAAAGTAGACCATCACTCCGACCCCTGCCGGAACAAACAGCATCGACAGGTTCTTTAGCCGCAACTCGGATGCTTCGGTGACCCATGCCAGTTTAATCAACCTAACTCATAGCGCCAGTAAAATCAGGATCATTCCGAGAACACTACCTGGCTACGGTATATCAAACCCTGTTGATAGCAGCTTTCCCAACCATTAACCCGAGTAAAATTGCAAATCCTCTAACCATTTCTTATTCCTGATCAACCTTTTAGGTGGTAGCACCCGTAAAAAATTAAATCATAGAAGAAACGTTCTGATTTCTCCAGAAAAATTCGGTGGGTTGATAGTGCAGGTTTAATGTTTTGGGCCGTATGGAATTGGTGATAAAAAAGAACCCCACAGCTCCGGAGGCGCAGAACTGCGGGGTTCTTGTAGACTTACCTGCCACAAGCAAGTCTCTGTTTAAACTTGTCACCAAAGAGGCAGTACAGCCGCTTTCTGATGTCGGTTTAACATGGTTTGTTGTTTTAGTTAATCTCAGGTGCCTCAGTGGCAGGATCCTGTGTTTGTTCAGCCGCAGCTTGCTCAAGTTGATGGCGGTTTTGAATCTGACTTCTCGTTCGGGTCTGGGTCATGGATTTCGCTTGCTGTGCGGTTTCCATGCCCATGCCGGTACCAGTGCCATCACAGTCGCCATCGCCACTACCACCGCCATCGCCACCGCCGTTTCCGCCATCGCCACCATTTCCACCCCCGCCGTTTCCTCCTTGAGCATGTGCGGTGTTAGAAAATAAATGCCCTGATGAAAAGTCGAAAGCGACTGGGGTTAGCATCAGTAGTAATACTGCCGCCCAAATTAGGTGCTGTTTTTTTGCAATTCTTTTCATTTGTTTCTCTCCCTTGTCTATTGCTGTTAGTATTAAATGTTGCTTTCCGGCACTCGATCTATTATCGAGGCCGATGACAGCGATTTGATTGGTTAACGAACGGGAGAAGCAAAAGTTACAACTTATTTTTTGTAAAAATGTAACTATTTTCGTTTGAAAAGGTTATGGATATAAGTATGGATATGTTTCAGATTTTTTATACTGCCCATAGAGATAGACTGTTCGGCTACTTATTGCGTAAATCTGGCAATTACCATTTGGCTGCCGATATTGTGCAGGAAAGTTTTACCCGCTATCTGGAGCAGTATGCAGAAAAGGAGCACAATCCCGCTCTCCTGTTTACGATTGGGAGAAATTTGCTTTTTGATCATATCCGTAAAAACCGCTCGACTGTTTCTTATGAGGATGACGATCATGGCCATGCTATTGACCAGGAACATATTTTACAGATCCGTGAGGAAGCCCGGCTGGTATTTACCGCCTTACAGCAAATGACCGATGACGAACGGGATATTCTGTCTCTGCTGGCGAGCAGTGGGCTGTCATACCGTGAAATTGCTCAAGTAACAGGTAATAGTGAGGCCAATATCAAGGTTAAAATCCATCGGGCACGGATTAAGCTGAAGCAAATCTTAAAGGGACACATATCATGAACGATTACTTTATCAGCATGTTTATTGATGATGAACTTGATCTGGATGAAAAAATCGAGTTTGTTGAGGCGGTGCACAAAGATAAAGAATTCAAAAATCAAAGTGTTGAGCTGTTGGAGCAGGAAAAACTACTGCAGGTCGATGTCGGTATCAGCATGGCTGCGATGGCTCTGCCAATTAAGCCGAGGGCCAAACAAAATATTTTCAGAGTTTGGTGGCCACCAGTAGCCGGGTTTGCCACTGCCTGCATTTTGCTTATTGGTTTTTTTATGCAGGGGACTGTCCCGGTTGAGAACAGCAAGGAATTGCGCCGCTTTGTTATTTATCAACCCGATATCGATCAGGCTCGAATTGTTGGCAATTTTACCGGTTGGTCACCGGTGGCGATGGAACAGATCGGTGATAGTGGTTACTGGTCGGTATCTATCGGTCTTCCTGAGGGGGAACATCGTTATAGTTACCTTCTCGAAGATGGCCAGCAAATAGCCGATCCAACCGTATTGGCCAGAGAGCGGGACGATTTTGGCGGGGAAAATTCAATTATCAAGGTCAGTAGCGCTATATGAATAAATACTTCGTACTACTGATTCTATTAGCACTGTATTTAGGCGGTTGTGCCCCCAAACATTTTGTTGCAAAAGACTCGGATTTATTGACCTTTTTTTTGCAAAATGGTGAGGCTAAAAGGGTTCAATTCGCATCGTCTTATGATCGTTATTTGCTCCATGATGCAACGCAGAATAGTTCTGGGGTTTGGCAAATAGAGGTTCCTGCCAGCCTGGAGCTAAAATATTTTTATATTGTTGATGGCTCAATGTACGTTCCTGAGTGTCGCTTGAAAGAAAGAGACGATTTTGGTTCTGAAAACTGTCTTTATATTTTTTGATCGATACCATTTCAAACCTCATAGATAAAGAGGATAGGCCGAATGTCTGATAAAATATTAAACGTAATCGTAGCACTGTTATTATTACTTTTATTATCAACCCCCGCAGCTATGGCAAACGAAAATGTTTCGGGATTTGCGCATACTATGGCTAGTGCCGGTTTTACCGATGCTCAGGTTGCGCAGGTAGAAAATGCTATTAGTACCGCCAGGCAAAAAGGGTTCCCTGCAGATGCCATTGCCGGAAAAGTGCAGGAAGGGATTGCCAAGCAGGTTGCCCCAGACAGGATTGTCGGGGCAATAGAACGAATATCTTCTCGCTATGGCTACGCACATTCTTTAGCAAAAGGTCTGGTTAAGGATAAAAAGCAGGCTGCCCAATTGGGTAATATCGTTGCTGCAGGAATGGCGGCCGGTTTAACCGTGCAACATGCTAAAAAAGTTTTTACCCGCTTAGCTGCAAAACAAAGCTCTCGGAAAACTAATTACTCTTTGGCGAAAGAAGCAATGCTCACAGCGAGAGATTTATCCCGCCGAGGGGTTAAGTCGGCAACCACCGCTGCAGTAGTTGAAAAAGCATTGCAGCGAGGTTTTAGCGTTAAAGATATGCACACCATGCGTGAGCAGTTTAGTCGGCAGAGTACTCAAAGCGGGATCGAATCGTTTGCCAAAGGGTATATGTCGTCAATTGGTTCGGGTCAAAGCGGGGTGAGTGGCATGGGAACTGCTGCTGGTAGCAGCGGAGCAGGTTCTGGTAGTGGTGCAGGTTCTGGTAGTAGTGGGTCAGGCTCTGGTGGTAGTGGGCCCGGTGGTGGTAAATAGCGTTGATTAATTACGGCAACTCTGCCAGTCGATCCATAATTGGCAAATGTTGGGTGCAGCGTTCTTCGCAGGCACCGCAACGGACGCACTCTTTGGCTTGTTGCGGGGTGATATTCCAGTGCATGCGGTAGCGATTCAGAACTGCCTGCCGGTCGCCGCCATTCAATATTAACTGGTTGTAGCTATCGAGATATTTGGGGATGGGAATATTGACGGGGCAGGGGAGACAGTAACCGCAACCGGTACAGAGGTCGTCAAATGAGGCTTCGATCTGCTTGAATAGCTCCTGCTGCTGGCTCTGGTTAATGGGGGCGAAGTCGGTTGCTGCCGCGACTGCTTGATCTATCTCTTGGTGGTTAGTAAAACCGACCAGCGCCGTGGTGACATCGGGGTGCGAAAGGTTAAAGCGGAGAGCGGCACTGACGACGGTGTCGGTTGCAACAGTTTTAAGAAAGTCGAAACGCTCGGGATTTTGCGGGATCAGTCCACCACCGAGGGGGTTCATGGTGACAACCCCAAGCTTAAGTTTCCCCGCTTGCTCAACGGCATGGCGCCGGTAAGGGAAATTCAGCGCATTGTAGCCGAGCAATACCCCGGCAAAAATATCTTCCTTTAAAACTACTGCCAAATCTTCACCATCCATATGCGAAGAGCAACAGAGGTGACCGATTAATCCCTCTTCCTGTGCTTTAAGGGCAGCTTCTATCGCTCCACCAGCTTTACGTTTGTCCCAGTCTTGCAGGTTCATCAGGTGCCAGATGTAAAAGAAGTCAATCTGCTCAACCCCTAGTCGTTTCAGACTGCGTTCTAAGCTTTTGCGTAAATCATCTCCGTTGTCACGACTACATTTGCTTGCTACATAAAAACTGTTACGTGGCAATTGCCGCAGAGCGTGCCCGAAGATATCTTCGCTGCGATCACCACAGTAAATGGGGGCGGTGTCGAAGTAATTGATCCCTTTGCTATGGGCGTAGAGTAATATATCTGCGCTTTTATCTAGATCTTTTGGCTCAATGAAACGCATTCCACCAAAACTGATCACCGATACCTGTTTGCCGGTTGTGCCAAATTGGCGGTAGCGCATGGGATTAATCTCTAACTATGGCGTTGTCGGGGGCTTCAGAGCTGAGGAGGATGGCGATCCAGCGAGTCGATTCGTTTACTTCGAGGGCGATTTTTACCACCATGGTTAATGGTACCGAGAGGAGCATTCCGACCGGGCCGAGAACCCAGCCCCAAAAAACCAGAGAGATGAAAATTACCAGAGCCGAAAGGCCAAGTTTTTGCCCCATCAGGCGTGGTTCTATGGCATTGCCCATAATAACATTGGTAACCAGATAGAGTACGGCAACTAACAATGAATAGATTGGCCCCAGCTGTACTACTGCCAGCAGTACTGCCGGGACAGCGGCAATGATTGAGCCGATGTTGGGGATATAGTTCAAGAGAAAGGCGATCATCCCCCAGAGGGGTGCATAGTCAAGGCCGAGGAGTAACAGTCCGACCGTAACCACTAATCCGGTACCGAGACTTACCAGGGTTTTTATGGCGAGATATTGGCGTACGCCGGTGGAAAACTTTTCGAAGGAAGCCAGGGATGAGTTGGCATCTGGAAGGGCCGCGTGGAGTTTTTTGGGTATTCCCGCCGCCTCAAGTAAAATAAAGATAACGGTCAGCAGAATCATGAAGGAGTTGGTTAAAACCCCGCCAGCTGTTGCCAGCATGTGAGCGGCCGATTGCATTGCTGCACCGGGATTGAAATGTTCCAGCAATAATTGTTTGGAGACCTTGATTCCCAGTTTGTCGAGCCAGTCAACCATTGCAATGGTCTGCCCCTGTAACTGTTCCTGATAAACGGGTAGTTCAGTAGTGAAGTCGTTGACCGATGTGCCGATCAGGGTAACCACAATCACCCCCCCCAGCATAACGGTACTTATAACCATCAATAGGGCAATCGGTGCCGGTATTTTATGCTGTTGGAGCCAGAAAAATGGACCGGCACAGATTATCGAAATAAAAAATGCAAGGAGAAATGGAACCAGCAACGGTTGGGCGGTTTTGACCCCGGCAATAATTATAATTAATGCCGCTAGGGTCAAAAGGAGGCTGGTGCCTTTGGGTTCGGATTTGGGCATATATATTGTTACCTGATGCACTTTTATGCTGCCGAGCTATTGCCGATAAACAGCTTGTCTGCAGTGTTATTTAGCCGATGGCACAGCGTAACAGTTTAACCCCGTCACGGAAGAAAATTTCCATTTTGTTGGGTTTGGTAACGCTGATGACTCGGCCAATACCAAAACTGGGGTGATTGATCAGTTCCCCATTTTTTACCGACATCTTCATGCTATATGTAGTTGCGGTGGTAGGATCGGCACCTTGAACCAAATCTTCCCATTCGGTCTCAATTTTATTGATTTTTGCTGCCTTGGTGGCGCTGGTTCTACTTTTAGCGGCAGCCTTCTTGGTTGTAGGGCTGCGATATTTATGGATGCCACTACAGGTGTTACATTCGACTTTGGCAGGCTTGTCATCAACCATGGCTACGATTGTGTGGTTAGTGACGTCCTTGCACTTTGTGCATTTGGCCTCGATATGGTCGCCAGCAGTGTACTCTTTATCAGACATTCGATCTCCTTGGAAAAAGGTGTAGTTTGTACCTTGCCACAAAGAGGGTGTCAATTATCTTCATGTGCAAAATGGATTAGATTATTATGGCACTATTCAGGAAAAAATTCGAGTGCTGCTGAATTTATACAATAACGCTGACCGGTCGCTTGTGCCGGTTCCGGAAAAACATGCCCCAAGTGGGCATCACAACTGGCGCAGACAACTTTTGTGCGAGGTGGAAACCGGCTATGATCTGCCCTGTTGTTGATGTTGGTAGCAACGATTGGCTGATTAAAACTTGGCCAACCGGTTCCAGAGTCGTATTTATCGCGGGAATGAAACAGTTCCAGCCTGCAACAGGCACAATGGTAAATCCCCTTATTGTGTTGATCCCAATATTCTCCGCTAAACGGCGGTTCGGTTTCCGCAGCACGAGTTATAGCATAAACTTCCGGACTTAACCGTTGTCGCCACTCGGCAGCGGAGAGTTTAACTTTTTTTATCATCGGTTACTTAGAATAAATTTATATTGAATAGATATCCTGCGCCCATTTAACGGCATCAAGATAGCAGCTTGGGAGTTTTTGTTCATCAATCTGGAGTTCAGTGGCCAGAGCTGATACCTGTTCCCACTCCCCTTTTTCCATGGCGATAACCAAATCTAAAATATTTTTGGTGGTTCCAGATGTGCCGGTTAGTGCTTCGAGGATATCATCTTCAACGGTAATCTCACTCAAAATTTCATCGATGGGACGGGACATGATAACGTCAAGGAGGGAGAATAGTCCCATCAAGAACAGGTCCTCCTTGCGATCTCCCATTTTACATTGTTGTGCCAGTTTTTCACAAAGACGGGCACGGATAAGGGAGCTGATAACTAATTCAGCCGGTTTGTCCTCTGCCATAGAGGCAATCGATAAAAGTGAAATCCAGGAGCGTATTTCCCGCAGACCAAGCAATGACAGTGCTTGCAAAATTGAGGTGACTTTGTGGCGCAGGGCAAAAGCGGCTGAGTTGATCAGTTTAAGCAATTTATAGGAGAGGGAAACCTCACTTTGAATTGTTAATGCCAGTTTTTTAAAGTCGACTTCCTCGGCATGAATATCTTTAAGAATACGTAAGAACTGAATTTTATTAGTGGGGATATCTTTGCGGGAGATAATTACCGGTCTGGCAAAATAGTACCCCTGAAACAATTGGTAGCCCATTTGTTTAGCTTGCTCATAGACTTCATAGGTCTCTACTTTCTCGGCCAACATTTTAATCCCGCGGGGGATCATTGTTTTAGCTAAGTGTTCCTGCTCGGCAACATCGCTGAGAAGAAAATCGACCTTGATAATATCCGCCAGTTCCAGTAACGGTTCATAATTCTCATGGTAGACAAAGTCATCCAGCGCCAAAAGATAGCCTTGATCTTTCAGCCGGCGACAGGCGGCAATGATGCTGGCATCAGGTTCAACGTCTTCGAGAACCTCAACTACAGCATATTGGCGGGGCAGGGTGGTAATTAAATCCTCCCGCAGAACTTTGGCAGTACAGTTGATGAAGGCTTTAGTGTCACCAAT
Source organism: Desulfuromonadaceae bacterium (assembly GCA_030639985.1). Classification (GTDB taxonomy): domain Bacteria; phylum Desulfobacterota; class Desulfuromonadia; order Desulfuromonadales; family Geopsychrobacteraceae; genus Desulfuromusa. Next base: position 5,334 of record DAOWKG010000100.1, on the reverse strand, counting down.
CATTTCGTTCAGGTCAAACAACAGATTGGTATTGGCAATGATACTGGCAGCAGCGTAGTCGGCATCGTCACAATCAAAATAATTGTGTAGCCCGGAGCGAAATAGCAGTTCGTAGGCGTAGACCTTATTATTGGTATCGAAAATGGGTTGCCGAGCAATAAAATGTTCCAAGGCATTTCCTTTTGTTTAAACCTGCTACCAATGGTTCATGGTAATGTTGAAAAGATATGATCTTGTATTTAAATGAACCAGATGATGAAAAGCAAAAAACAATTCTAACCTATTTCAGGTTGTTTTTCATAATGTTTATTGCTTTGAAACCAATATTAGACAATAGACGCGATTTTAGTTTATGCTCAATTCGAGAGTTACACCAAGCGTTTATGTATTTATATATATAAATCACTAGAAAGGGAATGGTTATGAAGAGAATTGGCTTGTTTTTGTTGTTATTGCTTTTTGTCATTGCTACCGGGGCGATTGCTGTGCCGGCAAATAAAACGCTCAGTTTTGATAAAGCTAAGATGGGGGCGGTTGAGTTTTCGGGTAAAATTCATAAAGAAGCTGGGTTTAAATGTAAGGATTGCCACAATGCGGAAATGTTTTCGAAAATGAAGCAGGGAACGGTGGAAATTAAAATGAAGAAAATTTATGCTGGCGAGCAGTGTGGCAAATGCCATAATGGCACGGTTGCTTTCGCAGCGAAAAAAAGCTGCAAGCGCTGTCACGTTAAGAAATGATTTAACATTAAACCTTCTCGGTGAATATTTAGTTTTTTACGTTCACCGAGAAGGTTTATTCATTACCCCAAAATTAGCCATTTTTGGCTAACAGCTCTTTTTGCTTTTTGGTATCGAGAATTACAGTTTTATCAAAGTCGGTCAGATCTTTGGCGTCACTTCCGGTGTTGCTAAATTTCAGGCTGTGTTTGCCAATAATAACTTCATCACCATCGAGCAATTCATATTTACCCACCTTTTTTTCATTGACGAAGGTTCCGTTTGTACTGCCGAGATCCTCAATGTAGTAAGTATTCATGATCTTTCTAATAATTGCATGGAAGTTGGAGACAGCGAGGTTGTCGATATTTATATCGTTTTTAGGATTGCGTCCAACACTGATTTGTTCGTTGTCGGTTTCAAAAGTTGCCAGGATTTTCCCCTGATATTCCAGTTCAATTTTTAACATCAATTAGCTCCATATTATTTTTGATTCAGTTGGTCAATTTGTAGTACGACAACGGTAATATTATCTCTCCCCCCCGCAGCAAGGGCTTTCTCAACTAATTTATCACAGCAGATATTTAGTGAATCTGGTTGTTTTAAAGTTCTTTCTATCTCTGCGTCGTTGACCATATCGGTTAGTCCGTCACTACATAGTAGCAAGCGATCTCCGCTAGCCAGCTTGATATTTTTTTGGCAGATATCAAGCTCTGGGGTAACTCCAATTGCCTGTAACAGGACGTTGCTGAAAGTTGAGGTTTTTGCTTGCTCTGGGGTAATGATGCCAAGGCGTATCTGCTCGCCTACCAGCGAGTGATCATCACTTATTTGTTCTAGTTGGGAGTTATGTAAACAATAAACTCGGCTGTCACCGACATGGGCGAGGTATCCCCGTTGGTTATGAAGCAGGACGATACTGAGGGTGGTTCCCATTTTTTTCCATTTGGGGTTGCCGTTTGCTGCTTGTTCAACTGCCTGGTTGGCTTTTTCTAGCGCTTGCTGGAGTTGTTCTTGAGGATTGCAGCAGTCTGTTATTGGCAAAAAACTACAAACTGTTTCAATCGCTATTTGGCTTGCTACTTCGCCAGCGGCATGACCTCCCATGCCATCGGCAACAACAAATAGTCCCTGCTCTACATCGACAAAAAACAAATCTTCATTGTTTTTCCGCGCTCGACCGACATCGGTTTTTGCACAAACTTGTAGCTTCATCATTTCTCCAGTGTGTTTTGGAGTGCCTGTAGCTCTTGCTGTAACTTTGTCGTCGACTTAAATCGCCGTGTTAAAGTTTTTTGCAGCAGTTTATCAACAATAGTGTAGCAGCGGTCGGGCAATTTTGGACAAACCTTTGCCAGTGGCTGGTAGTTGGCGATGGAAATGTTGTACATCAGTGCGGTCAGGTTTTCCCCTTGGAACGGTTTTTTACCACTGAGAAGTTCATACATAACCGTACCGAGGGAAAACAGGTCGGAACGACCATCAACTTTTTTCCCGGCAACCTGCTCCGGGGACATGTAACTGGGAGTACCGAGGATAATTCCGGTTTCAGTCTGGGTACTGGCAGAAACTCTGGCAATGCCAAAATCGGTAATTTTGACCTGTCCATCAGCGATCAAAATGATATTGGCTGGTTTGATATCCCGATGGACAACCCCTTGCTGGTGGGCGTAATCAAGGGCGGCTGCAATTTGGGAAATAATAGCAATTACTTGGGCGACCGGAAGGCGTTGCTTCGGCTGGCAATAATGGCTCAGGTCCTTACCTTCGAGTAGTTCCATCGCAAAAAAAGCCAAGTCGGCCTCCTCGCCGACATCGTAGATGGTGACAATATTTGGATGACTGAGGTTGCCAGCCGCTTCCGCTTCACGGAAAAAGCGGGTTTTAACCTGAGGTAAATCGGCCCCATCAATTTGTTGGTAGGACAAGGTTTTGATTGCCACCTGACGGTTTATTTTTGGATCGATGCCAAGATATACCGTCCCCATTGCCCCCTGACCCAGTTCACTCTCAATCCGATAGCGACCCAGGGTCGGTTTTTCCCCAGTTGGGTTCAGGATGACGGTAGCATTGTCATTGGATGATCGAATCATGGTTTGGTCTGGTTTTGCTAGCCGCTGCAGTCGTTGTTTGGTGTCGCGAAAGCGGCCAGCTTGCAACAGGTGTTGATAAACGGCTGTCGCATTGTGGGGCATCCGTTTGCGCTCAAATTCGAGCCCCAGATTGTAGAGCATAGTTTTGCTCGATTTATTATTGGGTGTAATCAGCAGAGCTTTTTCCAGGGCCAGGTCGAGCAATCCCTGTTCCTGAAATCTTTGTGCCAGAGTTTTGTAGTTTTCTTGTTGCTGGCGAAATCTTTCCCGACTGCCGATATGCCAACGTACCAGTGTGAAACCGCCCAGTCCGAAAATGATGGCGGGAACAACTTTTAACCAGATTGCGAATACGATCAAGGCTCCTGCCGCAACCATAATCCAAGCGCTTAAAAAGAGGATAATGGTAGTCAGCCCGGCTCGGTACGAAAGTCTGGGAATAAGGAGTACCAGCAGAACGGTAAAGTAGAGCAGGATCGATGTCTCTAGTAACCAGGCCCAGTTGGGTCGCTGTGTTGCTGAATTCGCCAGCAGTGTTGCTGTTGTCAAGGCGGCAAGTTCGCTGGTGCTCATGTCGCCATAGTTAGCAACTTGATGCCGATCTCCGTAACTGCTGATCGGGCCGATCAGAACAACTTTATCTTCCAGGGCGTTTTGTTTTAGCTTGTTCTGCAACAAGTCTGAACTGGTGTAGGTTTGAAAGGGACGTTTTTTTGAGCCAATATCAAGGAGGAGGCGGTAATAGCCAATGACTGGAATCCTCAGTTTGTCGGTACGGAGTTTTCCTGCCAGTTGCGGTGGAATTGTCTGTAACTTTTGCAGGTTTTCATTCTCGGCTGCAATAGCCAGTTGTAGTGGCAGTGAGGGGATTAAAAACTGTTGCGCTGGCATCAGTAAACTTTGCGTGCGAATCTTGCCGTCCGCGTCGGGTGCAAAAATCAGGTGTCCAGCTGCTGAAGTTTGCCTTGTGTTGAATTGCGCGGGCAAAAAATTCCAATTATTCGGGTGGTTCAAACGGTACTGAGCCAGGGGGTTTTGCCGGGCGAGTAGTAATTGTTGTGGCTCTGGTAATGGCGTTGCTGCTGGTAACAATGATGCGGCTGGAAAACTTTTTGTCGCCGGTATTTTCTGTTGCGTGCTTGCTGCGGCAATGATGATTTGACTGTTTTTGAAATTACTGCTGCTGGTCATGTCAGCCGCCGCTGGCGCAAGAAAATCATCCGGGGTCAGCAGCGCAATATTTTTTCCCCCCAGCTGATGAACTTTGTTAATTATTGTTGCCAGATCACCGGTGGATCTATCAGGATCGGGGCGGCGCTGCTGGTCGGTAGTGATCAAAACCACCCGATTTTGGACGGGGGCAGTTTTGAACCCTAGTAATTGGTCGTAAATCGGGTATTCAAGTTTTAGTAAGGTGGGATGATCAAGGAGTGATCCTCCCAGTAATAGTAGTCCCAAGGCTGGACAGAACAGCCATGGTGATATGAGTAATCTGCCCAGTAAGCGCATCGAGTTCCCGTAAATGGTGAAGATGTGATTTGAAAAAACACATTATTGTAGCGTAATTTTATAAGAGTTGGGAAGGTTTTTCTTTGTTTGAGATCGTTGCTATATCCAGCAGTTTTTGTGCTACCAGCCGATTTAAAGAGAAAATTGTAGAAATTTATATCAGAAGTGGTTTGTCCCGATCCGCAGCAATTACACGACCCCTATTGTTTCTCTTCAAGTGGCGATTCATGTTCATTATGTCAGGCGACATTCAATTTGCAGCCCAGAGCCTTAACAACCTTGCTGATTGTGATGAAATTCGGGTTACCGTTTTCGGCCAGTGATTTGTACAAGCTGGCGCGAGTCACTCCTGCAATTTTGGCAACCTCGGTCATTCCCTTGGCGCGGGCAGCGGTGTTGAGGGCGTGAATGAATTCCGCCTCAGTACCGGTATCATTCGCTTCTTGCAGAAAAATACGGATGTCTTCGTGAGAGTTGAGATGGTCAGAAACAGTAAAAGGTTTGGTTTTGATAGCCATGGGTTATGCCTCCATTTCCAGCAAAAGCTCTTTGGATTTTGCGATGTCTTTAGTTTGGCTCGACTTGTTTCCACCAGCCAGCAGCAGAACTACTTGAGCGTTTCTAATGGTGTAGTAGATTCGCAACCCGCTGCCGAAGAAAAAACGTAGTTCATGGTATGAATGTGTCCCACGGGAAACAGAAAGGCAAAGGGAAATTATATGAGAATATCAACTACCTTAAAGCAGGTATTTTAGCTCCCAAAAGGTGTGTCTAAGGCAAAATTCCATGCTTATTCGCTAGCAATTATTTTTCATTTCAATTAGTTAGCTTGGTCCGACCCCGATCATTACAACTCCTGTAGACAAAACCTTCGTATAAACAACCTATAAGCCTATTTTTGACCCCGAAAACAAGCCCATAATACGATTTCGAGGCTTATTTCAATGTCAAATTTCAATTATTTCAACAGGTTATCTTGGTCCGACCCCGATCATCATTACGCAACCGTTACG
>DAOWKG010000030.1 GCA_030639985.1 Desulfuromonadaceae bacterium | reverse complement strand
TATCTGCCGCAAAAAATCGCCGCCAATCTTCCCCTAGAATTTCAACTGCAACCCTTTACCCCGAAAGCCCTCTATCTCTCTTACTGGGCGGCCGATAGCAGTAAGCGCCGCCAAAAACTGCAACAGTTGATTGCCGCAACCGGCATTAACGCTCTGGTTCTTGATCTTAAATCGTCCCGTGGTGAGATCGCCTTTCGCAGTCAAATTCCACTGGCTCGTGCGGTTGGTGCCCAAAAAGCCCGAACCCTTCGAGATCTCCCCCAGTTTCTGGCAGAGTTAAAGGGGCAGGGGATTTATACTATCGGCAGAATTGTCGTTTTTAAGGATGATGCCCTGGCTAAAAATCGGGTCGATCTGGCGATTCATACCCTTGATGGAACCCTGTGGCAGGATCGGGAAAAAATCAGCTGGACCGATCCCTTTAGCTCCGAAGTGTGGGACTACAATATTGCCATTGCCAAAGAGGCGGCGGCATTAGGCTTTGACGAGATTCAATTTGACTATATCCGCTTCCCGGCAAAATCGGATCTGCAATTTTCGCAAGAAAATAGTGGTAACAGCAGGGTCACCGCAATTAATAGTTTTTTGCAGCGTGCCAAACAACAATTAGCTAAATATCCGGTGATGATCTCTGCCAATATTTTTGGTTATATCTGTTGGAAACATAAAGACCAAAAAATTGGTCAGCGGCTGATTGATATGGCGGAACATGTCGATTACCTTTCGCCGATGCTCTACCCCTCCGGATTTCCTAACGGCATCCCCGGTTATCAAAACCCGGTACTGCACCCCTATGAGATTGTGTCCCATTCGTTGCAACGGGCAAAAAAACTTGCCGGCTTATCAGCAGTCCGTTTTCGCCCCTGGTTACAGGCGTTCAGAGATTATGCTTTTGATCGGAGAAGCTTTGCTGCTGATGAAATTGGTCTCCAGATCGAGGCCAGCAATGCCAGTGGCAGTAACGGCTGGATGTTATGGAATGCTGCCAGCCGGTTCAAATTAGCCGGGCTACCACAGATTGAGCAGTTGAATCTGGTTGAGGCCACGCCAAAAGGTGAAAACACAGCCAGCCTTGGCCACACACCAAACCCAAAGGAAAGCTACCCGCTTTTATAGAATTTAAGCAAAAAACAAATATGCCAACAACGTCACTACCGTCCCGAGCAGAGCACCCAAAAACACCTCTTTCGGAGTGTGTATTTTCATCAACAAACGACTCTGACTCACCAAAACTGCAAGGATCAGTACCATCATCCCGATCAGAAAACTTTCACCAAATAAAAACGTCGATACCGCGATCGAAAATGCCACTGCCGCGTGACCACTTGGTACGCCACCATGCAATGGCGAACCGTAATTATAACGGGACTTAAACAACACCACCAAAATCACCACCATCAACAGTGCGCCAAGCTGAACCGAACCCTGCGGTTCTTTTCCCAGAGTCGGTTGACTGTCAAACAAGGGGAAAATATGTCCCGACAGCACTAGATAACCAAGGATAACAGCGCCAACGCTGGTAACCAACACCGCCCCGGCAGCAACATCTTTTGCCCGCTTTGCCAGCTCGTGATAATCCTCGGTAACCAAATCTACCACCGCCTCAATCGCGGTATTCATCAGTTCGGCAAAAATCACCAATATTGCCGCCAGAACCAGAAGAAAAAATTCTAAAGCGGAAACTTTAAAAAACAGCGCCATAAAAACAACCGCCAGAGCTGCAACAAAATGGTAGCGGATATGACGTTCACTTTTAGCCGCCCAAAGGATCCCTTCAATGGCACAATTAAGACTTTCAAGCCAACTGGTTGGTTTCATAAACTATCCCCATAAGAGATTCACGACCTTACTTAAAAGATAGCAGCTAGCAGAAAAAGCACAATCGGGATTACCCCATTTACTCCCGCAGCAAAACCAGCTAGTCTCTTTAACTTCACAAAATTGCAAAGAGGGTTGAACCCCATTAGAGATATTCACTACATGGAGTGAATCAGGAGACAGTGACAATGAGTGACGAAAATTTTACTGCCGATAACAGCGATGAAGATGAGGAAAGTTTTGCTGCAATGTTTGAAGCCAGCATGTCTGGAATTGGCGAACCACTGGTCCCGGGAAAAAAGATTGAAGCAACCATTCTGCAGATTGGTTCCGACTGGTGTTTTCTTGATGTCGGCCAAAAGGGAGAAGGGGTTCTCTCTAGCGCCGAACTACTAAATGGCGATGGCGAAGTACAGTTTGAAATCGGTGATAAAATTTCTGCTTACTTTTTGTCCCGTTCCGGGGGTGAATTACGTTTCACCACCAAGATTGGCGGTAGCGGTTCCGGCACAGAACAGCTGGAAAATGCCTACCAAAGTGGTATTCCCGTTGATGGTACGATTGAAAAAGAGATTAAGGGTGGTTTTGAAGTTAAGCTGGCGGGCAACGTCAGAGCGTTTTGCCCCTTTTCTCAAACGGGACTACGACAAGCTGAACCAGCCGATCTGATTGGGCAAAGTTTATCATTTAAAATCAGTCAGTTCAGTGAACGGGGTCGCAATGTCGTCGTTTCACATCGAGCCATTCTCGATGAAGAACGGGAACAACTCCGAGTTGGCTTACGCGACACCTTGAAAGAGGGGATGGTGGTTAAAGGGACGATAACCAATATCCGTGATTTCGGTGCCTTCGTCGATATCGGTGGCATTGAGGGTTTGCTACCAATCTCTGAAATCAGCTATAGCCGGGTTGAAGATATCAACGAAGTTCTCAGCCTTGGTCAGGAACTTGAAATTGCCGTTAAACGGATCGATTGGGATAATAATAAATTTTCTTTCAGCCTCCGTGACACCCAGGCCAACCCGTGGAATAAGGTCGGCTCAATCTATCAGGTCGGTAAACAATACCCCGGCAAGATCAGTCGTCTGGCGCAGTTTGGTGCATTTGTCACCCTCGAAGATGGGGTTGATGGCTTGCTCCATATTTCCAAACTTGGTGACGGAAAACGCATTCGTCATCCGCAAGACGTGGTAAAAGTGGGACAACAATTACAGGTTCTCGTTGAAAAAATTGATCTGGAAGAAAAACGGATCTCACTGGCATTGGTTGGGCAACAGAATGAAAATACCGAAACCAGTTACACCGACCAGCCTTCTATCACTGCCGGACTTGGTACGCTGGGAGACCTA
>DAOWKG010000261.1 GCA_030639985.1 Desulfuromonadaceae bacterium | reverse complement strand
GCAGTTAAAAACAAAACTTATTCTTTTGATCAGCTTGGTTATTTGTATTTCCTACGGAATTACTTTTTATCGTACCTCAAGTTTTCAGGAAGATCTGGTTGTTAAGCAGGCAACCAGTCAGGCAAAAATGCTTTTCAATCAGATTCGCATAACCAGGCAGTGGGTTGCTGATCACAATGGGTTGTTTCTGGTAAAAGCTTCGGGAGTTGAGCCCAACCCATTTCTGGAGCCGGGGGAAATTCAAGATAGTGACGGTAACTGGTTGGTGAAGCGCAATCCCGCTATGGTTACCAGAGAACTATCCCTTTATGCCGCAAAAGCGGGAATGGGGCAGTTTAATGTCACCAGTTTACAACCTCTGAACCCCGATAATGCTCCAGACGACTTTGAGCGGCGGAGTTTAGTCAAGTTTACTGCCGGGGTAGGCGAGGCGGTTGAGATAGAATATATAGACGGCATGTATCGGTTGCGCTACATGGCACCATTGCTTGTCGATTCACAGTGTTTGAATTGTCATGCCCGGCAAGGATATTCTCTTGGCGATATCCGTGGGGGAATGAATGTCTCTGTGCCGATGAATTGGGCATATGCTGAGATCAAGGCGAATAATCGGATGTTGTTGGGTATTGCTCTGGCGACAATCATTATTGTCTCTCTGGCTATTTATCTCCTGTTCAATTCTTTGGTTGCCAGGCGGCTGAAGTTGCTGGCAGAGGCGATGGATCGATATCCAGAGCAATCGTTTACAGCAGAAAATGAACCCGATGATGAAATCGGGTCGTTGAGTAAGCACTTTCATAAACTCTGTCAGCGCTTGGAAACCTCACAGCGAGAGCTAGATGCAACCCAGGAACAGGTTTTTCAGAACGCTAAGCAGGCGGCACTGGGGCGGTTGGTAGCAGGGATTTCCCATGAAATCAATAATCCTTTAAGCGGGATGCAAAACTGTATCCAGACGATGCAGCGCAGCCCCGATCAAGTGGAACTACAGCAGCGTTACTTGTCCCTGCTTGATCAAGGGGTGGAGCGGATAAAAAAGACGGTACAGCAGTTGTTGAATATCGGTAGAAAAGAGCCGTTGGAGATAAAGTCTGGTGATATTGACCTGATTATTCGCGATTGCGTGGAACTCTTGTGTCTGGGGCATAGTAATATCGATATCGATCTCCAGTTACACATCGATAAAAAAGTGATGACCGGGATTGAAGCACTGCGTCAGGTACTAGTTAATCTGATTGGCAATGCCGTGCAAGCAATTGGTGCGGCTGGTGGCGTTATTAAGGTCCGTAGTCGACTGGTGGAGGAATCAATTGTAATTGAAATATTCGATACCGGTGCGGGGGTTGATCCCGACCATCTCGATAAAATTTTTGAACCTTTTTTTACTACCAAAGAGGTTGGTGAAGGAACCGGCTTAGGGCTCTCTATTTCTGATTCGTTGATCAAACGACTGGGGGGATATATCCAGGTCAAAAATTGTCCCGCTGGTGGTAGTTGCTTCAGCTTGATTGTCCCCATAGCATCGGCCGGTGGGACGGAGGAAACATTATGACCACACGAATTCTGGTAGTTGAAGATGAAGATATTGTCCGCATTACAGTTGTCGACCGGCTATTAAATCACGCATGGCAAGTTGATGCTGCGGATAACGGCAATACTGCTTTGGCGTTGGTCAAAAAACACCGCTACGATTTGATTATCTCTGACATCCGCTTGCCGGGGATGGATGGTGAGACGCTTCTGATTGAAGTTAAGCAGATTTCACCACGAACCGAAGTTATTCTGATGACCGCTCATGGTAACACCAATAGTGCCGTTAATTGTCTGAAGCAGGGTGCTGCCGATTATATTTTAAAGCCTTTCGATCTGGACGATCTGGTACTGCGGGTTCAACGCTTGCTGAATATTCAGGTTATAAAAGCGCGTTGTGTTTCTCTGGAAAGCTGTTGTGGTCAACGCCATCCACTTATTGGCTCAAGTTTTCCGATGCAACAGATGCTTAATTTGATCAGTCAAGTGACACAAACCGATTCGACGGTACTGATTCAAGGGGAAAGTGGTACCGGCAAAGAGTTAGTGGCCGCTGCTATCCATTATGAAAGTCGTCGCGCCGACAAGCCATATATCCGGGTTAATTGTGCGGCAATTCCGACAGGACTGCTGGAATCGGAGTTGTTTGGTCACGAAAAAGGAGCTTTTACCGGAGCCGAACAGACGACGATTGGTAAATTTGAGCTGGCCGATC
>DAOWKG010000284.1 GCA_030639985.1 Desulfuromonadaceae bacterium | reverse complement strand
TGCATGTTATCCATCTCTATGATCGGATCAAGCGTGGTGATGTCTCGGATTGGACCCCGCGGGCAGTTTTGTTTGCCGGTAAGGCGGCGCCCGGATATTTTCTTGCCAAGCTGATCATCAAGCTGATCAATAATGTTGCCACCCTGGTCAATAACGATCCGGCGGTGGGGGATCGGCTTAAAGTCGCTTTTCTCCCCAATTACCGGGTCTCAGCGATGGAAGTAATCTGTTCCGGCACCGATTTGTCAGAACAAATTTCAACTGCTGGTAAAGAAGCGTCAGGAACCGGTAATATGAAATTCATGCTAAATGGAGCTCTGACGATTGGAACTCTGGATGGCGCAAATATTGAAATCCGGGAAGAGGTTGGCGCCGATAATTTTTTCCTTTTTGGAATGACTACCAAAGAGGCGGCAGAGTTGCGAAGCAACTATGATCCTGACGCAATTATTGCTGCCGATGAAAATTTACAGCGGGTGATGCAATTGTTGCAAAGTGGTCACTTTAATCAGTTTGAAGGGGGCATCTTTGATCCCCTTATCGATGCGATCAAGAACCGTCATGATCCTTGGTTGGTAGCTGCCGATTTTAGCAGCTATGTTGCCGCCCAAAAACGGGTTGAGAAGGCTTATCAGGATCAGGAACGGTGGACGCGGATGAGTATCCTTAATACTGCCGCAGGAGGTAAGTTTTCCACCGATCGGACGATGCAGGAATACAATGAGCAAATCTGGCATTTGCCACAAGTTGCTGCGTTGCGGGTTGAATGAGGAGATAGTCGAAAGAAATAATTGGGTTTTGCTACTTATGCCCGCCCGCTGCAAATTTTAGCAGTTTTTTGCTGGTGCGAGGTGGGGCATTTTGATAGTGTGACCAAATTTGCAGGTTGTTAGCTGCTGTTGGCTTTTCTGAAGGATTAAATGGTTTGGCACTCGTTTATATTGATGATTTAGTTGCGGGAATGGTTCTGGCGGAGGATTTGTTTACCCCTACCGGTCGTTTTGTCCTTGCTGCCGGTGCACCATTGCAAGCTGACCACCTCAAGGTTTTTAAATCTTGGGGGATAATAGAGGCAGCGGTGGACGAGCAGAGTCTGGGTGAAGAGTATCTGCAGGGTCAGGAGTTAACTGCTGAATTTGCCGAACGTGCGGAAGGCTATTTATGGCGTCGTTTTGTTTTGAACGATATCGAAAGTGAGCCGTTAGCTACCCTTTACCGCCATGTCGTACATCGATTCGCAACTAGTTTACAATCGGGCCTGGATCCCATCTCATTTTCTGCTGCGGCATTGCCAGCAAGTCTGAACGATGGTCCTCCTCCGTTGAAAGTTGCCCATCTTATTAAGGGCGATGTCGACATTGTTTCATTGCCGGCTGTTTATGTCCATATCGTTGAATTGTTAAATAGTCCGGGAACTTCATCTCACCAGCTTGCCAAAGTTATTAGTACCGATGCAAATTTGACGGTGCGTCTATTGCGATTGGTTAATAGCCCGTTCTATGGGTTTTCAGGTAAAATTGATTCTGTGTCACGGGCAGTTTCTTTGTTGGGAACAAAAGAATTGGCAACCTTAGCGCTGGGAATAACCGTTATTAAGCAGTTTCAGAATGTTCCAGCCGATTTGTTGAATATGGATGCCTTCTGGCGTCATTCCATTCGTTGTGGTTTGTTTTCTCGAGCCCTTGCCAGTCATATCGGAGAAAAGGACGTAGAGAAGTATTTTATTGGTGGCTTACTGCACGATATCGGTCGTCTGGTTATGCTTGACCGGATGCCAATTCAGTATTCAGGCGCAATCGCTCGAGCCCGCCAGGAGCGGTTGCCGATGTACCGGGTTGAGCAAGAGTGTTTGCAGACCGATCACAGTATTATTGGTAAATTGTTAGCGGAAAAATGGCGTTTGTCACCGGCATTGATCAGAATGATTGGTGGCCACCATTCCCCGCGTCTGGCACATTATTCGCGCGAGGCGTGTATCATCCATATCGCCGATATTTTGGCTCATGCCTGTGGCTACGAGG
>DAOWKG010000038.1 GCA_030639985.1 Desulfuromonadaceae bacterium | reverse complement strand
TTTCATTGGCAACAATTTCTTTAATCCGAGTTTTCACACTCTCCGACGCAACCGCATCGCCATCGGCAGTATTTATACCACTATTAAAGAAATACTTGAGTTCAAATAACCCTTGCGGGGTTTGTACATATTTATTTGTGGTTACCCGACTAACGGTAGATTCATGCATTTCAATATCATCAGCCACATCACGCAATACCAATGGCTTTAAATGTTCAATCCCATGATCGAAAAAATCCCGTTGGAACTTAACAATACTCTTGGTAACCTTATAGATAGTGCGCTGGCGCTGATGAATACTTTTAATCAACCAAACGGCACTGCGCATTTTTTCCTGAATATACTCACCTGCCTTTTTATCAACCGCCTTGGTGTCGGCAAGGGCATTGCGATAAAATGAGTTGATGCGTAAATTAGGCAGCCCATCATCATTTTGGGTTACGACGTACTCATCGCCAACTTTACGGACGAAAATATCGGGGGAGATATAGTGGACATCTTCTTCATTGTAAGCCCGTCCAGGACGGGGATCGAGCTCGGATATCAACTTTGCCGCAGCTAAGACATCATCCAGCGAGACCTTCTCGCCCTTGGCGATGACGGCATATTTGCGCCCTTCCAGCTCCTTACGGTAGTCTCGTAGGATAATCGCAGCCAACGATTCTGACAATTCCAACCGTTCCAATTGCAGCAGTAAGCATTCTTGCAGATCTTTACCAGCGACACCGGCCGGATCAAATTGTTGCACCCGCTGCAACGCCCCCTTAAACACCTCCAAATCATGCTCCGAGCTCTCGACCATCTCTTCGAGGCTGGCATGAAGATAACCAACATCATCAAGATTGCCAATAATTTCGGCGGCAGCAATTTTTTCGTCCCGCGGGAAAGAAGAAAGTCGAAGTTGCCACATCAAGTGATCATATAGTTTTTCCTGTTTGGTCAGCAAACTCTCAAACGAGGGACGATCTTCCTGGCTTTCATAATTATTGCGACTATCACTGCTATTAAGGCTATACCCCTCAAGATAGGTCTGCCAATCAATATCATTCATCCCTTCCGATTCGGCCTTAACTTCCTGTTCCGGAGCGGCAGTATCAGCAGCGGCGGCATCACCTTCAAGCTTGGCAAGTTCTTCTCTAGATTCTTCCTTTGGCTCCACCACTTCTTCCAACAATGGATTTTCGGTCAACTCTTCAGTCACAACATCGACCAACTCCATCCGCGACAGTTGTAATAACTTGATTGCCTGTTGCAGCTGTGGAGTCATCACCAGTTGTTGACTGAGTTTTACCTGTAACCGAAGATCTAGTGCCATATAATTATCAATCCCAATAGTGGTAAATTCCAAGAGCCTGTCGGGCTTTGCGGATCGTAGTAGATTCTTGTAACGTCTGACAGGCTCCTAGTTAAAGCCTGAATTTATCTCCCAAATAGATTTCCCGGGCAACCGGACTTGCTGCAATTTCTTTTGGAGTTCCAAATTCAAGCAATTTCCCCTGATTCAGTATATAAGCTCGATCACAGACCCCGAGAGTTTCGCGGACATTATGATCAGAAATCAAAATCCCGATGCCGAGATCTTTGAGCTGCGAAATAATATTTTGAATGTCGATTACGGCAATCGGGTCGATCCCGGCAAACGGTTCATCAAGCAACAAAAATGCCGGTTCTAATACCAGTGATCGGGCAATTTCAACCCGCCGCCTCTCCCCACCAGAAAGGGCATAACCTTTTGAATTTCGGATATGGGTAATATTCAAATCATCCAGCAACTGCTCCAACCGCTGGTGCTGCTCTCCCCGTGTGAGCTTCAGGGTCTCGATAATTGCCAACAAATTTTCGGCTACCGTCAATTTACGAAAAACCGACGCTTCCTGCGGCAAATATGAAATCCCGAAACGGGCCCGCTGATACATTGGCAGATCGGTAATATCATTGTCATCCAACAAAACCTGCCCCTGATCTGGCGTTGCCAATCCCACCACCATATAAAAGCTAGTAGTTTTTCCAGCACCATTCGGACCAAGTAGCCCGATCACCTGACCAGAACACACCTCGAGATCAACCCCGGCAACAACCTCACGACCAGCGTAAGATTTATGCAAATTGACGGCTTTGAGAACTCTGTCCACTACTTTTTCTGCTCCTGTGACGGAATTATGAACGCTTTAACCCGGCCAGTTTGGGAGCTTTTAATTACACTCCGGCTTTCCTGCAGATACAGGGTAATTTCGTCCCCGGAAATTTTATTTTGCCCCTGAACCACTTCAGCATTACCATTTAAAACCAACCGTTCATCGGCTTGATAATAAATTGCCGTTTCAGCAGTGGCAATCCGGTCAAGGTGGACAACCCGTACCCCACCAGTCGCCTCCAAACGCTCAAATTGATCTTGATCTTGCTGCAAATAAATAGTCAATTTTTTCGCATGCAGAGTCATTTCAGTTTGTTTGACAACTACATCACCGGTAAAAATTGCTTGCCGTTGCATTTGCAACATTTCCAACTGCTGGGCGGTAATTTCAATAGGCTGGTTGTGATCGGAATCGGCTGTCACCGGAGCAGCAAATCCACCCAACGGCAAACAGCATAAAATCCAAAGTAGTAGCAGTACCTTTGCCATCAAACTCATTTTTTCTCCCGGCCGGTTGGATATAATACCATTCGCACCTGTTTTTTAATCAGTAAACTACCCCGATCAATGTCAACGACCATGCCGATGCCGGTTAAATCCACCTGTGGCGATAAAACCCGAATAGACTCCGCAGTACTCAATTGCCGGTTTTGATCATCATAATGGAGCTGGTCGGTAAACAATTGCTCACCCTTCTCCGCAGTCAACACGACATTGCCCACAAGATCAACTTGCCGAGTCTCTTGGTTCAGTTGCCCTTGATCTGCCTGCAACTCAACCGCCCCAAACTTCCCAGCATGATAAAATTGCAATTTAACTGCATCAAGTTTTGCGACCCCACTATCCCGCTGATACTCAGCCTTGTCGGCATCAAGAGTCCAGCTGCGCTGACCACCTTCGTTGTGCGTATAATGCAGAGCCTGCAGTGCCAGATCGACATTGTCCGGCAACATATTCAAGATTTCTTCGGGATTCTGCTGCTGCAGATGACGATAAATAACAGTAGTCAAAACAACAACAGAAACTACAATTACCAAAGCCAATATGCGCCGTAAATTAAACATCAATCGTTTTCAGGACCAAAATACCTCCGGGTCAGTTCATCCCACTGACCGGAAGCATGCACCAACAGATCACAGACTTCCCGAACCGCGCCACAACCTCCGGAACGTAAAGTAACGTAATCAACCAGGGGAGCAATGTCAGGAACAGCATCGGCAACCGTAGCACTAAAGCCAACCCGGCGCAGAATGGGCAGATCAATAACATCATCACCGATATATGCTACCTGGTCATCGGTCAAACCATGCTGTTCCAGAATTTCGAGATAGGGCGCCAATTTTCGCAGCGCTCCCTGATACAGAATATCAATCCCCAGTTCCTCTGCCCGCCGCTTGACTACTGCCGATGAACGCCCGGTAATAATGCCAATCTTAATTCCGGTACGCTGCAGTAATTTTATACCATGGCCATCTTTAACATCGAAAGCCTTCAACTCATTGCCGTGGCTATCGTAGATTATTCGACCATCGGTCATAACGCCATCAACATCAAGGAGCAGCAGTTTAATCTTCGCTAGCTTTTTTTCCATCAGACGACTCCCGATTTGAGTAGGTCATGGAGGTGGACAATCCCAACCGGTACGGTGCCATCTTCGTCAGCAAAGACAAATAGTGAGGTAATTGAATGGGTCTCCATAATCTGTAACGCTTTAGCTGCCAGATTGCGCCGTAAGATTCTTTTTGGTTCCGACGACATCACCTGATTAATTGGCTGCTGCAAACTTTCCAGCCCCTGCGCCATAATCCGGCGCAAATCACCATCGGTAAAGACCCCGATTAAGTCGCCCTGGCTGGTAGCGATGCCGGTCACCCCCAATTTTTTACTGGTTATCTCAAACAATGCGTCACGCAACAACGTTTCTGGTGCAACCAAAGGAATTTCAGCATCAACATGCATCAGATCTTCAACCCGTAGGAGCAACTTTTTGCCCAGAGAGCCGCCGGGATGAAACATGGCAAAATCTTCGGCCTTAAAACCACGTTCACTTAAAAGGGCTACCGCCAACGCATCACCCATTGCCAACGTAGCAGTGGTGCTGGCAGTTGGTGCCAACCCTAACGGACAAGCTTCTTCAGCAACGCTGACATCGAGATGAACATCACCAGCAATCCCCAGAGTACTTTGTGGGTTGCCAGATACTGCAATCAACGGCAACCCCATCCGTTTTATTACTGGCAAAATCCGGCTCACCTCTTCGGTTTCACCGGAATAGGAAACCGCAATAATAACATCATCACGGGATAGCATGCCGAGGTCACCGTGAATCCCCTCAGCTGGATGGAGAAAAAATGTCGGCGTGCCGGTCGATGCCATAGTGGCAGCAATCTTCTGGCAAATTAATCCCGACTTGCCCATCCCGGTAACAACAACCTTCCCCTGACAAGCAAGAATCATTTTTACCGCTTGGGTAAAATCCTCATCAAGCCGTGATTGCAGTGCCAAAACTGCATCAGCCTCGATCTGTAATACCCGTTTTGCCGTTTCGATCATCAGTTACTTACTCCCAACTTCACTCTGCTTGAAGGTTGCGTCAAATTCCAGAATTTGCTGGAGCAATGTTTTGACCTCTGCCAAGGGGAGAGAATTAGCACCATCACACAAAGCCTGATCGGGATTTTCGTGAACTTCCCAGAACAGCCCGTCAATCCCCGTTGCGGCAGCCGCGCGTGACAAGGCTCCGACATATTGGCGCTGCCCCGAAGAAGACCCCCCGGCACCACCAGGCAACTGCACCGAATGGGTAGCATCGAAAACAACCGGATACCCCAACTCCCGCATAATAACCAGTGAACGCATATCGACAACTAGATTATTGTAGCCAAATGTGACGCCCCGCTCGGTCAACAGAATATCTTTGTTGCCGGTTGAGGCAATTTTATTTACGCCGTGCTCGATATCCCATGGCGCCAGAAACTGCCCCTTTTTTATATTGATCGGTTTGCCACATTTGCCGGCGGCAACAAGAAGATCGGTCTGACGGCTCAAAAATGCCGGAATCTGCAACACATCGAGGACCTCTGCTGCTGCAGAGATCTGACTTACATCATGGACATCAGAAATGATCGGTAGTTCCAGTTCTTTCCCAACTCGTTCCAGCACCCGTAACCCACGCTCGACACCAAGACCACGATACGATGTTACCGCAGTACGATTGGCTTTATCGTAGGAAGCTTTAAAGATCAGTTCGCATTTAAGCTCACTGGTAATCTCCTTTAAGCCCTCCGCAATCCGCAGCGTAAGGTCCTCGTCTTCAATGGCACAAGGTCCGGCAATCAAAACGAGCTGTTTAGAGCCACCAAAACTGGTTGAACCAACTTTTACCTGGCGCATTTATTTATCCTCGTGCTGTTTTTGACAAGCACCGACAAAGGATTCAAACAAGGGATGTGGAGCCATTGGTCTAGATTTGAACTCGGGATGAAACTGACAGCCAAGAAACCAGGGATGATCAGTCAGTTCAGCAATTTCGACCAGATTAGAGGCTGGATTTATCCCGGACAAAACCAACCCACAACCTTGCAAATTTTCAAGATAATGGTTATTAAACTCATAACGATGGCGATGCCGCTCAGAGATACTATCGGTACCATAGATCCGCCGCGCCAACGTTCCGGCTACCAAATCACATGGATAAGCACCAAGACGCATGGTGCCACCTTTCTTTTTCACGGTTTTCTGCTCTGCCATAATATGAATCACTGGATGCTCAGCCGTTTCAGCGAACTCAGCAGAATGGGAGCCGGCAAGAGCACAGACATGGCGTGAAAACTCTACTACCGCCATCTGCATTCCCAGGCAAATTCCGAAAAAGGGGATCTGGTTTTCCCGGGCATACCTGATGGCCGCAATCTTTCCTTCGCTGCCCCGCTCACCAAAACCACCCGGCACCAGAATGCCATCTACGGCGTCAAAAGTATCGTTGATGCCGTGCCGCTCCAACGCTTCAGAATCAACATATTTCAGATTTACCCGACAATTATTGGCAATACCTCCGTGGGTCAATGCCTCCGAGAGCGACTTATAACTCTCGGTCAAACCAACATATTTCCCGACAATGGCAATGGTAGTTTCTTTAGCTGGCTGCTTCACCCGCTCGACAATTCGCTCCCAACCAGACAAATCCGGGGCTTTAGTCCAGATATTTAGATAATCGACAATCCGCTCATCCAAACCTTGAGCATGAAGATTGGTTGGCACCTCATAAATAGTATCAACGTCTCTGGCAGTGATAACCGCATCCTCAGGGACATTGCAAAATAACGCAATTTTCGCCTTCATCTCGCGCGGAATGGCTCGATCACAACGACATAACAGAATATCGGGTTGAATCCCGATTTGCCGCAAATCTTTGACGCTATGCTGAGTCGGTTTGGTCTTCAATTCACCTGCGGTAGCAATATACGGAACCAAGGTAAGATGGAGATAAAGGACACTATCCCGACCGAAATCGACACGTAATTGGCGAATTGCCTCCAGAAATGGTAACGACTCGATATCACCAACGGTGCCACCAACCTCAACAATGGCAATATCAACATCAGCAGCATTTTCGAGGATTTTCTCTTTTATTTCATTGGTTATATGAGGAATAACCTGAACCGTTCCACCCAGATAATCGCCACGTCGCTCTTTCTTAATGACCGAATCGTACAC
>DAOWKG010000255.1 GCA_030639985.1 Desulfuromonadaceae bacterium | reverse complement strand
TCTGGTGCTACCAAAGCTGCTCTGGGTATTTATAAAGATGCCAAGATTCCGGTTATGTCACCTTCTGCTACTAATCCACCACTGACCCAAAGTGGTGATTATCCAAACTTTTTCCGTACCATCGCTTCTGATGATATGCAGGCAAAAATTGCGGTTGAATTCGCTATCAACGAGCTGGGTGTAAAAAAAGTTGCCGTTCTGCATGACAAAGGTGATTACGGTAAAGGTTTTGCTGAGTTTGCCAAATTGTATCTGGATCAGTCTGATAAAGTTGAAGTCGTTCTGTTTGAGGGAGTTACCCCGGGTGCGATGGATTATTCCTCTATTGTACAGAAAGTCCGTAAAAACGAAGCTGATGCTTTGATTTTCGGTGGTTATCACCCAGAGGCATCCAAACTGGTTAGTCAGATGCAACGTAAGCGTCTTGATGTTACCTTTATTTCTTGTGATGGCGTTAAGGATCAAAGTTTCCTTAAGGTGGCTGGCGATGCCGCAAATGGTGCTTATGTTACCGGTCCTCGTGATCTTTCCACTCTGCCGCTTAATGCTGCAGCTACTGCCGAATTCAAAGCTGAGTATGGTGCTGAGCCTGGTACCTTCTTTCAAGAGGGATATTCCGCTGCTCTGGCACTGTTGAATGCGATCGAAAAAGCTGGCTCTACCGATTACGATGCGGTGACTAATGCACTGCGCACCGAGTATGTAGAGACACCAGTTGGTAAAATCAAGTTTGACAGTAAAGGTGATGCTGAGGGTGTTGGTTTCTCAGTATACAAAATCGAAGATCTCAAATTTATCGAAATTAAATAGCTTTGTGTTTGATACATGAATTATATTTTTAAGTATTAATTCTGTTCTATGAAACCTTTTCAGGGGACTGGTGTTTGCACCAGTCCCCTGAAGTTTTGTTGACTCCCGGAAAATACATTTTTTCTCTTAACGGTTGGTAGTTACTTATGGAATATTTTCTTGAACTCTTCTTTGGTGGTTTAACTCGAGGTAGTATCTATGCTCTGATTGCCCTTGGCTACACCATGGTTTACGGCATTATTCAGTTGATCAATTTTGCCCACGGGGAGATCTACATGATTGGTGCCTTTGTGGCACTAATTGTCGCCGGGATTTGTACTATCTATGGTCTAAGCGGAGTGTCGATTCTGATTCTAGCTGGAATAGTCGCGGTGATTTATGCTTGTGCTTATGGTTATACGTTAGAGAAGGTCGCTTATCGCCCATTGCGCGGAGCACCACGTTTATCACCATTGATCAGTGCTATCGGTATGTCGATATTTTTACAAAACTATGTATTGCTGGCACAAACTCCCGACTTTCTCCCTTTTCCACGATTAATTCCCGATTTTGCATTCATGGAACCGGTGGCTCATATTATCGGATCTCCGGAACTGGTAATTTTGATTACTACTTTCGTTACCATGATCCTATTGACGTTGCTGATAAAAAAATCCCGGGTAGGTAAGGCAATGCGGGCAACCCAGCAGGATATGGATATGGCCCGGTTGGTTGGAGTCAATGTCGACCGAATCATATCATTGACGTTTATTATTGGTTCGGCACTGGCTGCTATTGGTGGTGTTCTGGTGGCGTCATATATCGGTCAGGTAAACTTTTATGTCGGTTTTCTTGCCGGGGTAAAAGCTTTTACTGCTGCGGTTCTTGGTGGTATCGGCTCCATCCCTGGAGCAGTTATCGGCGGATTGGTTCTGGGCTGGGCAGAAAGTTTTGCTGCCGGTTATATCTCCAGTGACTATGAAGATGTCTTTACCTTTGGGCTGCTGATTCTTATTCTGATACTGCGGCCAGCTGGAATTCTCGGCAAAGTTACGAAGCAGAAGGTGTAAAAATGACAACTATGATGCAGGAGTTTAAACAATCAATTATCGTTTCAATCTGGTTTGTCTTTTTGACTTTCCCGCTGGTAGTGGTACGGGTCAACACCATGAACAACGTGGTTGAATGGCGCTGGATGAATATGGTCTGGATAGCGGCGGGAAGTTTTGTCCTTTCCTACCTGTGGCGCTATATGTTGGCAAGAAAGCTGGTGCAAAAGAAGGTTGAGGAGGCCGGTGGTGACACTCGTGGTAAACTGCAAATCCTCCTTGAGGATGAGTCCTTTCGCTATAAAGCGATGGGGGTTTTGCTGATTGTGGCTCTCATTTATCCACAAGTATTTGATACCTACCAAACTACCATTATGATTTCGGCATTGATTTATGTGGTGTTGGGACTTGGTCTCAATATCAACGTTGGTTTGGCGGGGATGCTTGACCTGGGTTACGTCGCTTTCTTTGGTATCGGTGCCTATACGTTTGCTATTATTAATCACCACTTTGATGTCAGCTTCTGGTTGATGCTTCCAGTTGGAGGTCTTGTCGGTTGTTTGTTCGGAATAATTTTAGGTTTCCCTATTTTGCGGCTACGGGGGGATTATCTCGCTATTGTAACCCTGGGGTTCGGGATGATCTTCAAGGTGGTAATGGAAAATTGGACCGCACTTTCATTTGGACCAAGTGGTATTGCCAATATTGATAAGCCCGGGTTGTTCGGACTTGATATGAACCTGGCAAGTCATACTAACTACATATATTACATCATGATTGCCATGGTGGTGTTCACCATCATTGTTACCAATCGTCTGAAAAACAGTCGCATTGGGCGTGCCTGGATTGCCTTGCGCGAGGATGAAATTGCATGCGTCGCCATGGGTATTGATATGGCTCGTACCAAACTTTCGGCGTATGCCTTGGGAGCATTCTGGGCTGGTATGGTTGGGGTTTTGTTTGCCTCAAAGACGACATTTATTAACCCCGCCAGTTTTACCTTTATGGAATCGGCAATTATCCTTTCGATAGTAGTACTGGGGGGGATGGGGTCGATACTCGGGGTGATTCTTGGAGCTTTCATTTTGATCTTGCTGCCTGAATATATGCGGGCATTTTCCGAATATAGGATGTTGGCATTTGGTGCCGCAATGGTATTGATGATGATTTTCCGACCCCAAGGGATTATTAGCGGGTTGCGACAAAAATATGAATATAAGGGTTTAAAGGGGCAAAGTAACGATGGCTGATAAAAAACATAAACTGCTTGAAGTCAAGGGGTTAACGATGGATTTCGGCGGTCTTCGTGCTGTCGATAGTGTCAGTCTCGAGATCCACGAAGGTGAAATAGCTGCCTTGATCGGCCCAAATGGTGCCGGTAAGACAACTTTTTTTAATTGTGTTACGGGAATTTATAATCCCACCAAGGGGGATGTTCTACTGCATCCAAAAGGTCTTAAAACCCGCCGCTTAAACGGTTTGAAGCCGAATAAAGTGACCGAAATGGGGTTGGCGCGGACCTTTCAAAATATCCGTCTTTTCCAAGAAATGACGGTTTTAGAAAATGTAATGATCGGTCGCCATTGCCGGACTAAATCGGGAATTTTTCGCTCAATTATCCGTGACAAAAGTGTCCGTGAAGAGGAAAGACAAATCGTCGAAACCAGTTATCGGTTGCTGGAAAAAGTTGGTTTGGAAGATTTTGCCAACGAGTTTTCCAAGAACCTTCCCTATGGTGCGCAACGACGACTCGAAATAGCTCGAGCTATGGCTACCGATCCGTTTCTGCTGTTGTTGGACGAACCAGCTGCGGGAATGAACCCACAAGAAACTGATGAGCTGGTCCATTTAATTCGTAAAATTAGCAGCGAAGATAAAATAGCTATTTTATTGATTGAACATGATATGAAATTGGTTATGAATATTTCAGATCCCATTTATGTTATGGAGTACGGTAAAAAGATCGCTGAAGGGACTCCGCAGCAAATTAAGGATAATCCGAAAGTGATTGAAGCTTATCTGGGAGATGATGACGATGCTTAAACTTAATAATATTCAGACCTATTATGGTAATATTCAGGCATTGAAAGATGTTTCGATTGAGATTAATGAGGGAGAAATTGTTGCTCTGATCGGTGCTAATGGCGCTGGTAAAACCACCACCCTGATGTCAATTTGTGGGATTACCCCACCACGTCATGGCGAAATTATTTTTGACGGTGATCCTATCCAGGATCTGAGCGCCGATAAAATTGTCGAAAAAGGGATAATTCAGGTGCCCGAAGGGCGACGGATATTTCCCGATCTGACGGTATTGGAAAACCTCGAAATGGGGGCCTTTCTGCGTAGGAATAAGCGCTTGATTCAGCAGGATTTGAATTATGTCATGACCCTGTTCCCAATTTTGGAAAAACGTAAGACCCAGCTTGGAGGGACATTGTCTGGTGGTGAACAACAGATGTTGGCAATCTCTCGAGCGTTGATGGCAAGACCTCGGGTACTTTTACTGGATGAGCCGTCACTGGGATTAGCACCATTGATTATAAAACAGATTTTTGAAATTATTCGCCAGATCAATAAAGAGAGCAATACTACGATTTTTCTGGTTGAGCAGAATGCAAATCAGGCATTAAAATTGGCTGATCGCGGCTATGTTATGGAGAATGGGCGCATCTCTCTGGTTGATTCTGCTGACAACCTCCTGGCGAATGATGATGTACGTAAGGCGTATCTGGGTATGTAGTCGCTTGTCGTTGTCTTTTTTAAGTACGGTCCCATTCAATGTCTATACTACTTGGTTTCTTAGGCGGGGTTTATGCTGAGTTTATTTTCAACGGTAACTAAAAAAGTCATTATCGGATATCTGGTAGTGGTTTTTTTCACTTTATTGGCCGTTGGCTTCGCCCTCTCATCTCTTCATCAGCAGAATCACGATACTGAACATCTGGTAAACGTAAAATTTCGTGTTTTTGAACTTGCTCGTGATCTGCAGCAAAACCTTCTGGCACAGGAAAATATTGAAAAACAACTTTTGATTCTGCGCGATCCAGCATTAAGTGAATTGCGGGTTAATCGTTGTAAAGAATTTATTCGTTATACTTTGGTCATTAATCGCCCCCCTTTTTCGGAGCAACTTAGCGACCTGATTATAATTATCAATGCCT
>DAOWKG010000341.1 GCA_030639985.1 Desulfuromonadaceae bacterium | reverse complement strand
TAAAGTTGATTATTACCTGATGGAAGGTGACACGGTTGGGACCACTTCGCAGTGGAAAACTGGGCCGTTAACCAATGGTTTATGGACGACTATCTGGATATCTGCCGTTGCCAGTGTCATTGGCTTAATCATCGGAGTGGTTACTGGACTATGTCGGGTTTCAAAAAATTTGACTCTACGCCATTTATCGATTACCTACATCGAAATCATTCGCGGTACCCCCTTATTGGTCCAACTTTTTATCTTCTATTTTTTCCTTGGTACGGTTCTCGACATCAGTAGGATTGCTTCTGGTATTGGCGCTTTGGCATTATTTGCCGGAGCCTACGTCGCTGAAATTATCCGTGCGGGAATTCAATCTATACCCAAGGGGCAAATGGAGGCAGCACGCTCATTGGGGATGAATGTTCCGCAAGCGATGGTCTATATTATCCTACCACAGGCATTTAAACGCACCCTGCCCCCATTGGCGGGTCAATTTATCAGCTTAATCAAAGATTCCTCGCTGGTATCGGTAATCGCGATTACCGACCTGACTAAAAGTGGACGTGAAATTATCACTTCTACCTTTGCGACCTTTGAGATTTGGTTTGTGGTAGCATTTCTCTACCTGATATTAACTTTCAGTTTATCGCAAATAGTTGCCTGGGTTGAGCGGAGGCTAGCAGTCAGTGATTAAAACAGTCGATTTAAAAAAAATATTTGTTGGTCAAGGTCAAGAAGTGCGAGCAGTAGATGGGATCACGACCCATATAAAGGCAGGTGAAGTTGTTGTTGTTATCGGCCCTTCTGGCTCGGGAAAATCTACCTACCTGCGCTGCTTAAATGGTTTAGAAACCTTGACCTCCGGACACGTAACAGTTGATGGCGTTGATCTTTCTGACCGTAAAACCGACATGAACAAAGTTCGCCGTGAAGTCGGGATGGTGTTTCAGCAATTCAATCTGTTTCCCCATAAAACCGTACTGGAAAATCTGGTATTAGCCCAAATGAAGGTACGAAAAAGGAAACGGGCGGAAGCCGAAAAAATTGGTCGGGAGCTACTTGAAAAAGTTGGCATCGCCGACAAAGAAAAAGAATATCCGATCCGGCTCTCTGGTGGCCAGCAACAACGGGTTGCCATTGCCCGCGCCCTTGCTATGGATCCAAAGGTAATGCTGTTTGACGAACCAACCAGTGCCCTCGATCCGGAAATGGTCGGTGAAGTCCTTGAGGTAATGAAGCAACTTGCCCGTGAAGGTATGACCATGGTGGTTGTGACTCACGAAATGGGTTTTGCGCGCGAAGTTGCTGATCGAGTCCTGTTTATGGATTACGGCAAATTGGTCGAAGAAGGAACCCCGGAACATTTCTTTACCGAACCAAAAGAAGAACGGGCGAAAATGTTTCTCCGCCAAGTTTTATAGCATTACACTTAAAGAGTTATTTCAGGGCGCCTTTATGGCGCCCTTTTTTATGGTGGGACAATGGCTCAGCCAGACAAATCAAGCCAACCAATTAAATCTGACATTTTGCGCCAAGGGGCTAACGCCGCCTGGCCAATTTGCCTCGGCTATTTCCCCATTGGTTTAGCCCTTGGGGTATTAGCCCAACAAGCTGGTCTACCGTGGTGGGCGATGGCGATGATGTCGATCATAGTATTTGCTGGCAGTGCCCAGTTTATTTGTGTTGCCATGTTGGCAGCTGGAGCTTCAATCTCAGCAATTATTTTTACCACTCTGGTAGTAAACCTGCGCCATACCTTGATGAGTTCGGCTCTGGCGGTTTACCTAACGGGTGTCAATCGAAAGTTTCTAGCACTTTTCGCTTACGGCATTACCGATGAGAGTTTTGCCGTCAACATGGCTCGCTTCAGAGAAGGCAATTGGGACCGTTGGCAAGCGTTGGTCGTCAATCACCTCGCCAATTCGGTTTGGGCAATCGCAACCGTTACCGGTACGTTGGTTGGGCAATTTATCCCCCCGGGAGCTTTTGGCATCGACTATGCCCTTACCGGGATGTTTATTTGCTTATTGGTTTTCCAATTACAGGGACGAATCTATATCCTTACCGCCATTCTCGCTGCCGCTATATCGGTAGGATGGTACCTGCTGATCCCCGGAGATTCTTATATAGTTGGGGCTTCAGCCAGTGCTGCAACACTGGGTTACTTTTTGCAACGGCGTTATCGGAGGGGTAAATGATTTTTTCCGATTATCTATTTTTGTTCGCCGGAATGGGTTTGGTAACCTATTTGCCCCGCACCCTGCCGTTACTATATCTGGCCCATAAAAAGTTACCACAATGGCTAATTGACTGGCTTGGTTTGATCCCGGTTGCAGTATTGAGTGCCTTGCTGGCACCATCGCTTTTTGCTGATGCCACCGAGCGAAGTTTATCTCTTGGCAAACCAGAATTTATTGTCGCAATTCCGACATTGATTTTTGCTTTAAAAACCCGTAGCCTCGGCGGCACGGTGCTAGTTGGTATGTTGCTATATTGGCTGGCTGGATTATTTATTTAAACTTGGAGAAAAAATGAAGTTAACAGGAAAACAAGCACGCTATCTGCGTGGATTAGGTCACCATCTAAAACCGGTGGTTATGATTGGTAAAGATGAAGTTAATGAGGCTATTATTGCTGCGACCGATGAAGCTTTAACTATTCATGAACTGATAAAAGTTAAATTGCAAGAAGGTTGTCTGGGAGATCGAAAAGATATCGCCGCTGAACTCGCTGCAGCATCCGATTCGAGCATAGCGCAGATTTTGGGGAAAAACTTTCTCCTTTATCGTGAATCTAAAGAAAAAAAGATCAAACTTCCTGTGGCGGCCAAATAAAAGACAATATGTTCTATTTTGATCTTGCTGGAGAGCCATTAACAAATCTCGAATTAAAAAATGAACTCCAGCTTTTAAAAACACAGCGCAAAGTTCAAATCAAGTACTCTTGTATTTCCGATGTACTCCACGCATTTGTCTTTATCGCCCTCTATTTTGGCAGTTTTCTTTCTGGTTATGCCGTCCTTGGTGCCGTTAGCATAAGTTCAGTTATTGCTCTGTTTCTGGTGCTTACCGGGCGGAAAAATCTAAAGGTATCTAATCGGATTGCCATCACCGCCCTCACGGTTATGACCACAAGTGCCACAATCATCATTCTGGTAATGGTAT
>DAOWKG010000325.1 GCA_030639985.1 Desulfuromonadaceae bacterium | reverse complement strand
CAACCTTGATGGTATTGTTAGTGCAATAAAGACTGTTAAAGCAGTAACATCACACTGCAATGTTAAGGTTCAACCTGAAGAAAAAAGTCATTCTGAACCGACCAAACAACCACAACCAATAGTGGTTGCTGACGATCCGGTTATCACCAATTTCAGCCAGAATTTAAGTGCCGGGATTGCTGCGCATGAAGCATATCTTGACTTCTCAATGTCGCTTGAACAGGCTTTAACCGATAATATCTCACTGCAAACCACATTATTGCAGCAGTTGGTGAGTAATGGTGCTGATCTTTCCGGGTTTCAAACTGCTCCTCCAGTTGCATCTCCTGCGTTAGTTACTACGCCAGTGACACCTCCGGTAACGGTCGCATTTGACCGTGATATGTGTATGGAGTTTGCGGTCGGTTCGGTCGAAAAAATGCTTGGGGCTGACTTTGCTGAAGTCGATACTTACCCAACTCGGGTTCGTCTGCCAGATGGTCCGCTAATGTTGGTTGATCGCATTATGGCGGTTGAGGGGGTACCTAAATCGATGACCCATGGGCGGGTTGTCACTGAACATGATGTGACAGCTGACCGCTGGTATCTCGATGGTGGCCGGATTCCGACCTGTATTGCGGTTGAAGCAGGCCAGGCCGATCTGTTCCTTTCGGGATATCTGGGAATCGACTTTATCAGTAAAGGTAAAGCGGTCTATCGGCTGCTAGATGCGGTGGTAACTTTTCATCGTGGTTTGCCGGTGGTTGGTGATACGATCCATTACGATATCAAAATTGAGGAATTTTTCCGTCAGGACCAAACCTATCTGTTCCGTTTCAATTTTGAGGGAACCGTTAACGGGGAACCGCTTCTTTCGATGCGGAATGGCTGTGCCGGATTCTTTACCGCCGAAGATCTTGCTGCGGGCAAGGGAATCGTCCATACCAAACTTGATTTAGCCCCGCAACCGGGGAAACTACCGGTAGATTGGCGTGAGTTAGTACCGTTACAGGTAGAAAGTTATAACGAAGTGCAGATCAATGCACTATATGCTGGCAATCTGCAAGGTTGTTTTGGGGCCCAATTTGCGTCTTTGCCATTTAAACCCTACACTTTACCAGGTAATAAACTGAAACTGGTCGACCGGGTGATTGAGCTCGATCCACAAGGTGGTCGCTATGGGATTGGGCAGATAACTGCTGAAATGGATATCCAACCCGATGACTGGTTTTTGACCTGTCATTTCATCGACGATCAGGTTATGCCCGGTACCTTGATGTACGAATGTTGTATGCATACGCTAAGGATCTTTTTGTTGCGGATGGGGTGGGTCGGAGCCGAAGGTGAGACTTGGTGTGAGCCGGTTCCAGGGATTGGGAGCGGATTGAAGTGTCGTGGGCAGGTGGTTGCAACGACCAAAACGGTCACTTACCGAGTCAGTATCAAGGAACTGGGCTATCGACCAGAACCGTTTGCGATCGTCGATGCGCTTATGTTTGCCGATGGTCATCCGATTGTCGAAATTCCCGATATGTCGGTACGACTGGCAGGTCTGGATCGCCAGCAGGTTGAGGCGCTCTGGCAAGCGAAGGGAAGTGATGAATCGACAGCTGCACCCAAGCAGATACTCTACGATACCGACCGGATTACTGCTTATGCGATCGGCAATCCTTCCGCTGCTTTTGGTGAGCGCTATCGGATTTTTGACCATGAGCGAAAAATTGCTCGTTTACCGGGGCCGCCATTTCAATTCTTGGATCGGATCGTAGCTATTAACGGTGAGCCGTGGAAGCTGGTAGAAGGGGTTACCGTTACCGCTGAATACGACATCCCGGTCGATGCTTGGTACTTTGACTCCAATCGGCAAGCTAACATGCCGTTCAGTGTCCTCCTTGAAATTGGCTTGCAGCCGTGTGGTTGGTTGGCGGCTTATCTGGGTTCGGCATTGACCAGTGAAACCGATCTATCATTCCGTAATCTCGATGGCAATGCGGTGCAGCATCGTCCGGTGACGGCGCAATCAGGTACGTTGACTATTGATGTTAAAATTACCCGGGTCGCTAGCAGTGGCGGGATGATTATTCAAGGTTATGATTTTGCTGTCAGCGACAGCATCGGTCCAGTTTACAGCGGCGATACCGTCTTCGGTTTCTTCTCTAAACAGTCCCTGGCGCAGCAGGTCGGGGTGCAGGGGGCATCCCTCTATCAGCTCACCGATGCCGAGTCAGCCAACTCCGAGCAGTTTAACTATCCGCAAGAATTGCCATATCCAGACCCTAAAATGTGTATGGTTGATGAGGTTGAAGTGTTCATTCCCCAAGGTGGTGAGCACGGCTTGGGTTATATTCGTGGCAATAAAATTGTTGATCCAGAAGAGTGGTTCTTTAAGGCCCACTTTTATCAAGATCCCGTCTGTCCCGGTTCCCTTGGCCTGGAATCATTCCTGCAATTACTAAAAGTGATCGCTGCGAAAAAATGGGGTATAATTCCAGATTCACAGTTTGAAACTGTTGTGTGTAACGAAAAACACAGCTGGAACTATCGCGGTCAAATTATCCCTGCCAATAAAAAAGTATTGATAGAGGCTGTAGTCACTGCGGTTGATGATGACAGTAAAATGGTAAAAGCAGATGGTTTCTTATCGGTAGATGGAAAGATCATTTATCAGTTGAAAGATTTTTCGATCAAATTGCTATAAAATAAATGGGAGTTCTAAGTTTATGGATTCTTTTTTAAAACTATTTTTCAGCATAGTTATCAGCTTAACGTTGTTTGCGTGTCAGGCAGAGCAAGAAAAAGTCTGTGCTCCAGCAGATCTGCAACCGGTTCAACAAAATACTGAACCACCACCAACCAGCATAGATCTTGATATTTCTGCTGAACATTTTAAGAAGCTTGATGACCATGATCAAAATCTCCTTGCTGAACCACCCCCAGAAATTGTAAATGCAGCTAATCAGAAGCGTAAAATAGAAATCAGTGGTGAAGTTTTGGTTGATAAGGAAAAGCAAGGCCTCGTTGAAAAAATTGATGGGGGCAAAGTGAATATTTCTATTCCGCTAAAGTGAGTATCTAGGATCGGTGGGGGATGCACCAGACCAGCTTTTTCGTAGCAGATTTATTGTAAAGCCAGACAGACTCCTAGTAAAAACCTGAAAAACATGACATGCTTATGAGAAATAGAACGTTTTTTTGCTAACGACCCTCAAGGCACTACATGAAAAACCCTTCTTTACGTACTGCTCTTATTCTCCCCTACATTGCGTTGGTTATTGTCCTTGCTGTTTCCATCGGGGGGCTTTCCTATGTTGCTGGAAGTCGGGCAGTTTTAACCGTATCGGAGCACTTATTAACGGAGACAGTCAGTCGTATCGGTCAGGCGATCGATCGGCATGTGGTCGGCTCGGTTGCTACTTTGGAAGCTGCTTTTCCTAATGGTATGTTGGCACCTGAAGATATTGAGCCCGACTTTAATAATATTCGTACCCGTTTCTGGATTGCGACATCACTCCACATTGACCCTAACAACTATGTTTATTATGGCAATCTCAAAGGGCAAGCTATTGGCCTTTATCGACATTCCTATGAGCGGGGTGAGTTGCGACTAAAATATCAAGCCAGCGAACACCGTAAACGTTACTCAATTGATGGTATTAATGGCGCCTTGCAATTCCAATCACTTGAGAAAAACTTTTTTGACCCGCGTCAACGACCATGGTTTCAGGCTGCACAGGAAACAAATAGTGATATTTGGACCGCAGTTTATATCGATTTTGGTACTCACGATTTGGTTGCAACCAGAGCCCGGCGCGTACTGGACCAATTTGGTAACATGCAGGGAGTTGTTGCTACCGATATGCCATTGCGCGCATTGAACGATTTTATTGGTAATCTTGATATCTCTGCCAATGGGGAAGCTTTTATTTTAGAGCCAAACGGCTTACTAATCGCATCTTCCAATAGTCCCAATGTTAAACAAAATAGTGAAGGCAGCAATATTCGTATAAGTGCGGAGGCCAGCGGGTATCCTCTTTTGACTGAGATCTATCAAAATATTCAGCCAAAGCTGTCGCAGGTATTGGCAGGGAGCAAAACCGAAACATTTATTTTTACAGATACTAATGGCGACAATATCCATGTTGCTTTTGCGATGTTTAAGGATACTGCTGGACTAGAATGGATCAATATCGTCGCTCTTCCAGAGCGCGATTTCATGGGGGGAATCAGTGCCAATATTATGCGTACAGTTATCCTCGGGGTGCTGGCAACAATTGTTGTCGTATTTATCGGATTGAGAATTTTTAGCTGGGTAACGTTTGACCTCAAACAGCTTTCACTTGCAGTAAATCAAGTTGGTAGCGGTTTACAAGATAGTCCCCTCAATATTCACCGTAACGATGAAATTGGTACTCTAGCTAAATGTTTTCAGGCAATGCAACACCGATTGCAGACTGACCACTTGACGGGATTACCAAATCGCCACGCGTTTGAGCAAAAACTTAATACTCTCATTCGCCAATATCCACAGAACAACAAACCATTTGCCATCATGTTTATCGATATTAACGATTTTAAGTCGATAAATGACAGGTTTGGGCATGATATCGGCGATAAGGTACTGATGGAGTTTGCCTATCGCTTATGTAAATATGTGCGTGAGGATGATTTGGTCGCCCGCTATGCTGGTGATGAATTTGTTGTGATTACGGAAAATATCATCACCAACGAAGCCTTGGCCATAATCAGAAATAATATCGAAAAGGCCCTTTCTGCTCCGTTACAAGTTACTAAAACGACCACTACCAATCTTGGCGGGGCTATTGGTACCGCTTATTTTCCCGAGGATGCTGACAATGCTAAGGATTTACTGATTGTTGCAGATAGCAATATGTACCACCATAAGGACGCATTAAAAAAACAGTCCACGGTAGATACCGTATTTTCTTAATGTATTTCATATTGACCAACAATGTTCATTCGCATATTCTCGACTAATGACAAAAATGGAAATAACCAATCTTGATCGTGTGAAAATGTGTGAATTACGTGCCCAAGGGCTAATGGAAGAAATTGATCGCCGTTCAAATAACCCAACAGTTGTATGCGGTAAATGTGGCTTAACAGCTGACTTTCCTGAATCCCTTCATAACCCCCGCCCATTGGTGAAGAAAAAACTGGATACTTTTTGGTAGCCGATTCAATTAATTGCCGAACTAAATTATGACACTGATATTTTATCTTATTATTGCAATTTTGATTTTTGATTACGCTCTTGAACGGATCCTCGATGGCCTCAATGCCAGCTGTATGGGGCAGGCTATTCCGCATGATTTGATGGGATTATACGATCAGCAGAAATATGATGCCCAACAATTATATCAAAAAACTAACACCCGCTTTACGTTGATCAGTTCAACCTTCAGCCTGTTAGTATTACTTATCTTTTTGTCGCTGTCAGGGTTTTCCTACGTCCACAACTTTGCGGCTGGAGTTACTGCCAGTCCCATTATTCAGGCGCTGATTTTTTTCGGGTTACTGGTTATGGCGCAGGATATAGTGAGTATACCGTTTCAGTTGTATAAGACTTTTGTGATCGAAGAGCGGTTTGGTTTTAATAAGATCAATGGCAAACTGTTTGTCGCCGACAAGATCAAGGGTTGGCTGTTGCTGGCTGTTCTTGGTGGGTCGGTGTTGTCTATAATCACTTGGTTTTACTACCAGACAACCGATATGTTCTGGATTTATGCCTGGCTGTTGGTTGGTGGTATCAGTCTGTTTTTTTCGATGTTTTATTCCCAACTGATTGTCCCCTTATTTAATAAGCAGACTGAACTGGAAGATGGGGAACTTAAAACAGCTATCGAGGATTTTGCTGCAACCGTTGATTTTTCGGTCAAAGATATCTTTGTCCTTGATGGGTCTAAACGTTCGACCAAAGCAAATGCCTATTTTACCGGGTTGGGGAGTAAAAAACGGATCGTATTATTTGACACCCTGATCAACGATCTGACGGTTGCCGAGGTAGTGGCGGTACTGGCTCACGAAATTGGTCACTACAAAAAGAAGCACACCTTGCAGGGAATTATCGTATCCATCATTCAGATGGGGGTGTTGTTTTATCTTTTGTCCATATTTCTCGAACAAGCAGTTTTTTCGCAGGCTTTGGGGGTCGATTCAGCAGTTTTCCATGTCGGGTTGGTCGCTTTCAGTTTATTGTATAGTCCGGTCTCGCTGCTTACTGGTTTGTTGATGAACGTCTGGTCACGAAAAAATGAATATCAAGCCGACGATTTTGCTGCCACGAGCTTTAGTGGCAAAGCACTTGGGGATGCACTTAAAAAGCTATCACTCAATCATCTGAGTAATTTGACTCCCCATCCGGCTTACGTGTTTTTCCACTATTCACATCCAAGTTTGCATCAGCGTCTGGTGGCAATGAAAGCGGTTTCTAATAGAAAATAGGTTTATTATTAGACGACAAATCGGTAAAAATTATTACTGTGGGTAATTTTAGAATTGATTTTGGTTCTTGAATCAGTATATGAGATACCACGACCTGAAAATCTTAAGTTAATCGACATGATTAAACTAATCAAATTTCAGAATGACAGTTGAAAGAAATAGATGAAATATTCAAGAGTATACATTGAATCGGTGGGCTATGAACTGGCTCCTATTGTTATTACCTCGGCAGAATTGGAAAATAGATTGTTGCCGATGTACGAGACATTGCATATTGCTCCAGGACAATTAGAAGCCTTGACGGGAATTCGGGAGCGCCGCTGGTGGAAACCGAACACTCCTGTATCTCATGGGGCGATTGCTGCGGCCAGGAAGGCATTGCAGGAACGTAATATTTCACCCGATGATATTGGTGCAGTAGTTTATGCCGGGGTTTGCCGTGAACATTTTGAACCGGCAACTGCTTGTCAGGTTGCGGCAGCCCTTGGTGTCCATGGTAATGCAGCGATTTATGATACTTCCAATGCTTGTCTCGGGGTGCTTAATGGTGTCCTTGATATCGCCAACCGGATTGAATTGGGGCAAATCCGTGCTGGTTTGGTGGTCGCTTGCGAAAGTTCCCGAGAAATCAACGAAATCATGATTCAGCAAATGCTGGATCATCCAACCATGGAACTATTTACCACCTCAATTGCCACTTTGACGGGTGGTTCTGGTGCTGCTGCGGTGCTGTTGACCGATGGTTCATTTTCACCCTCTCGTCGTCCCAAGTTGTTGGGAGGGGTAAATATCGCCGAACCTGAACATCACCAGCTCTGTCGTTGGGGAATCAATACGAAATCACCAGAAAACCACGTTCCCTATATGCAGACCGATGCCGTTGCCGTGATGAAGCATGGGGTTGAACTTGGAAAACGCACTTGGGATGCTTTTTCTCAAGAACTCGGAATCACCGCTGATAGAATTGACAAGGTTATTTGCCATCAGGTTGGTGAAGCGCATCAAAAATTGATTTTACAAACCATCGGCGTTGATCCGGCTAAAGATTTCCCGACCTTTGAGTTTCTCGGTAATATGGGAACGGTATCGCTGCCGATTACAGCAGCAATAGCCAAAGAGCGGGATGAATTACGCCCCGGTGATCTGGTCGGATTCCTTGGTATCGGCAGTGGTCTAAATTGTCTTATGCTAGCAATTCAATGGTAATGGCGTTGCAAAATTCTTCAATCTGCGGTGTTGGTGCAGTTTTTCATGATCTTGACATACCGATGTATGTCTGCGCCCACGAAAAACTACCCCGCCTTGCAGATTGATTTTTTTGCTTAGCCATGGGATTAGATTTTTCTTCCCGTGTGACGCCGCCGAGCGGGGCCGCAACCCCGCTACCTTTTGGTTTTGTTAGAATATTGTTGTTGTCAATCCGTATAAGTGAGATATCTTGATCGTGCTAGAAACTCCTCAATTCAAATCAGAATACCCCTTCAAAAGTAACTACCTCGACCTCAACGGCCTTAAATATCACTACCTTGATGAAGGTAAAGGTGATCCGGTGGTGATGGTACATGGCAATCCATCCTGGTCATTTTATTACCGCAACCTGGTGCGTGAGTTGCGTAGTGATTATCGGGTTATTGTCCCTGATCATATAGGCTGTGGACTTTCTGACAAACCAGTCGATTCTCAATATACTTTTTCGTTACAGCAGCGGGTCGATGACCTTGATGCGCTGTTAACAAGTTTGAAGTTAAAACGAAAAATCACTCTGGTGGTTCACGATTGGGGCGGAATGATTGGCATGGCATGGGCAGCTCGTCATCCCGAAAAAGTTGCCCGGCTGGTAATTCTTAATACCGCCGCTTTTCATTTGCCTGCCGCTAAAAAATTCCCTTATGCCCTTAAATTATGTCGTGATACCCAGTTGGGTTCATTTTTGGTGCAGGGATTTAATGCTTTTGCCCGTGGTGCCGCTTGGGTCGGTTGTAAACGGCAACGGCTGAAACCTGAGTTGCGCAAAATGTATTGTAGCCCGTACGATAATTGGCAACACCGGGTAGCGACGTTGCGATTTATTCAGGATATCCCCTTAAGTCCGGACGATCGGGGCTACGATTTGATTAGTGAGGTAGAAGCGGGACTGGATCAGTTTAACAAGCTACCAATGATAATTTGCTGGGGGGAACTTGATTTTGTTTTTGATATCGTTTTTCTGGCTGAATGGCAAAAACGTTTTCCCCAGGCAAAGGTTCATTCATTTACCGATTGTGGGCACTATATTCTCGAAGATGCTAAAGAAGAAGTTTTGCCACTAATCAGGAAGTTTTTGCACGACAATCGCCTTTCAACTACTGACAGGTAATTTATGTCTGCCCCTAAAAATTTCAACATTGCCTCTCATTTACCTTTGATGGCAGCGCGACAACCTGAAACTGCAGCGGTACATTTCCCTTACAAGAGTGATAAGAATAAGCAGCCCCTTTATCAGAGTTATAGCTACGCTGAACTTGACCAGCAGAGTAATCGCATTGCTGCTGGACTTGAATCAATCGGGATCAGCCGTGGTGTCCGTACCGTCTTAATGGTTAATCCCAGCCTCGATTTTTTTGCCCTTACGTTTGCGTTGTTTAAAGTTGGTGCCGTACCGGTACTGATTGATCCCGGTATGGGGATTAAAAACCTCAAGGTTTGTCTTGCCGAAGCGGCACCCGAGGCATTTATTGGTATTCCCAAGGCACAAATAGCCCGACTATTGTTTTGTTGGGGAAAAGATACCATCAAAACAATTCTGACAGTTGGTTCACGCTGGTTTTGGGGTGGAACAACTCTTGACAAGCTACTTGCTTCTGTTGCTGCCGATCACCGGTACGATATTTTTCAAGCGACTGCGGATGATACTGCAGCAATTTTATTTACCAGTGGTAGTACTGGAGTTCCTAAAGGGGCAGTTTATAGTCACGGAAATTTTACCGCTCAAGTTGATGCTTTACAGCAGGCTTATCAAATAATTCCGGGAGAGATTGATCTGCCAACTTTTCCTTTGTTTGCCCTGTTTGCACCGGCGCTGGGGATGACTTCGGTAATTCCTGAAATGGATTTTACCCGCCCCGGCTCTGTTGACCCACAAAAAATTATCGCAGCAATTAAACGTTTTGAGGTTACCACCATGTTTGGTTCGCCCGCATTGATTCGCCGGGTCGGCCATTATGGTAATGAAAACAAAATCAAGTTGCCATCGTTGAAGCGAGCAATTTCCGCGGGGGCACCGGTTCCTGCTGTAGTTCTGGAGCAATTTGTTGGGATGCTTAATTCTGAGGCCGAGGTTTTCACCCCCTACGGTGCGACTGAATCGTTACCGGTTTGTTCCATCGGCAGTGCAACTATTTTGGCGGAAACCCGTTATGCAACCGACAAGGGGATGGGAGTCTGTATCGGCTTGCCGGTTAAATCAATTCAGCTCGAAATCATCGGCATTGATGATGGTGAAATCGGTTTCTGGTGTGATGATCTGCCGATAAATGATGGTGAAATTGGCGAAATTGTGGTCAAGGGGCCGCAAGTTACCAGAAGTTATTTTAATCGCGATGAGTCGACTCGGTTGGCCAAGATTATAGACCCGAAAAATGATCAGTTTTATCACCGCATGGGTGACCTTGGTTATCGTGATGAGCAGGGACGGATCTGGTTTTGTGGTCGTAAGGCGCATCGAGTGGTTACGGCAACTGAAACCCTGTTCACCATTCCATGTGAGGCAGTTTTTAACACTCATGCCAAGGTATATCGCACCGCATTGGTGGGTTGCGTGATTGCGGGGCAAAAACAGCCCGTTATTTGTGTCGAATTGGAAGCAGGAGTGCAAGCTGACGAGCAGAACGCAATCATCGCCGATTTAAAAAATATCGCCAAGTCTAACCAACTCACGAATAATATCGAAACCGTTTTAGTGCACCGAAGTTTTCCCGTCGATATCCGTCACAATGCTAAAATCTTTCGCGAAAAACTGGCAGTGTGGGCACAGGAGCAGTTGTCGTGAAAGTTCTGGTTACCGGCGGCGGCGGTTTTCTAGGCAAAGCTATAGTCAAATTGTTGCTGGCACATGGATATGAGGTTCGGTCACTTTCAAGAAGTATTTATCCCGAATTGACCCTATTGGGGGTAGAGCAGTTTGGCGGTGATTTAGGTGATATCACTGCCGCTATAAAAGCGGTAGATGACTGCGATATGGTTTATCATGTTGCTGCCAAGGCAGGGATTTGGGGGAGTTATAACGATTTTTATCAACCCAATGTTATCGGTACGCAAAATATCATTCAAGCGTGTCGAAAATGTAAGGTTTCACGTTTGGTTTATACCAGTTCACCCAGTGTAATATTTGACGGTTCCGACATGGAGGGGATTGATGAATCGATTCCTTATCCAGATCATTATCTTTCCTATTATCCCCAGACTAAAGCGCTGGCAGAACAGTTGGTTCTTGCTGCCAACGATGGTGATCTGGCAACAGTTTCATTGCGGCCACATCTGATTTGGGGACCGGAAGATAACCATCTGGTGCCGAGAATATTGGCACGGGGTAGGGCGGGGGCATTGCGAAAAATAGGTAATCGTCCCTGTCTGGTCGACACGGTGTATATTGACAATGCTGCCGCAGCACATGTGCAGGCAGGTGAAAAATTAAAGATCGGCTCTGTCGTTGCCGGTAAAAGCTATTTTGTCGCCAATGATGAACCGTTGCCACTATGGGAATTGGTCAATCGTATCCTTGCCGCCGGGAATGTTGCTCCAGTGACGAAAACCATCTCACCAAAAGTTGCTTATGCTGCCGGAATGGTGATGGAGTTGGTCTATCGTGGACTCAAAATTACCACCGAACCGCGGATGACCAGATTTGTCGCCAAGGAGCTATCGACCGCTCACTGGTTTGACCTTACTGCTGCCAAACGTGATTTCGGTTATAATCCGGAAATCACCGTTGCCGC
The DNA here is from genome assembly GCA_030639985.1 of Desulfuromonadaceae bacterium. GTDB lineage: Bacteria > Desulfobacterota > Desulfuromonadia > Desulfuromonadales > Geopsychrobacteraceae > Desulfuromusa. The sequence goes on along the minus strand of DAOWKG010000325.1, from coordinate 5,689 downwards.
AGGCTTGGTACGTCTACAAGAATGGTTACAAGCTGAGAACTGATGGATAGCCGATGAATAAACTTTGGCAAACTGCTCCCGATAATCTGGCTATTACTACCGGTGAGTTACATCTATGGCGTTGCAACCTTGATTGTCATGATTTTGGTTGTGAACCGCAACAGTTTTTGTCGACTGATGAAATCGTGCGTTCAGAACGCCTTCTTAACCATTCAAAACAGCAACAATTTATTACTGCCAGATCATATTTGCGATTCATTATTGGCAAGTACCTGCAATTAGCTCCAGCCCTGGTTAAATTCGACTACAATCAACATGGCAAACCCTATCTCGAGTTACAATTGAACTCCACTTTGCATTTCAATCTATCCCATTCCGGTAGTTATGCAGTTATTGCCATTACTGACGGGGTTGAAGTTGGTGTTGATATCGAGAAAATTGAAACCGAACTTGATTACTGGCAACTTGCCAACAGTTATTTTTCGGTAGCAGAAAAAGACCAGTTAAGCAAAATCATATCGGCACGGCAACGGCTTGGTTTTTATCAACTCTGGACGCAAAAAGAGGCACTGATGAAAATGACGGGGTCGGGATTTAGTGGTAACGATTCAGGTGTTATCGAGGTTGAAAATAAACCTAATCATTACTTGGAAAATTTTCTTGTTACCGATGGGTATACGGCTGCGGTTGCCATGCCACAAATAGTTTCACCTTACGAGCCGTTGGTTTCCTGCTACGACCTGTATAATGTGAAACCATCATAAAATCAAGGTTGCATGGATGTGGTTAGCTGTGTATGTGCTATCATTACAACATCCGCTTGTTGCCTTTTATTTTAACAGCAAACAGGTTTGAAATTTATGCCTACCGGAGCCGTTTAAGATGAAACAGAGGCTGCTACTTGTAACTGCTACGCTGATGGTATTGTTGGGCTGGTTTAGTGCCTTTATGCTGAACAGTGTGCCGCACCAGAGTACTTTATATATCATCGGACCGACCCTTTTACTTGGTGTCGGCATGGGCATATTGCGTAAAAACAGTTGTTGGAAAAAGACGGCATTAGCTGTCTTATTCACCGCTTTAACCGCATTGCTAATTATGAACCAATTTTTTCCCGATCGTCAGGTTACGGTGTCAGCGGTTAAGCAACGGTTTCAAGAGAGTCAAGCCGGTAAAGTGGTCGCTATTAGCGTCAAAGATGCGGATGGTCACAATACCTTTGTTGCTGACCGCAGGCTCGAGAAATTTGCCCCGATTGAAGTTCAGCTGTTTGCCCAACTACCTGGTGAAGTACGGATGTTGACTACCGATACGGCGGGCAATATTTATGTGACCTTACCAGCACTTGGCGCAATTTATCGTCTTACCGATAATGATGCCGATGGTTTTGCCGATGAATCGATCCTTTATCATGTCGGGATGGATCGACCCCATGGAATTGTCTGGGATAATGGCAAGCTTTACGTTGCTGAACCATCGCAATTACTGGAACTCAGCGACACCAACAATAATAATCAAGTCGATCAGGTACGCATAGTAGTTAGTGATCTTCCCGATGATGGTGGCCATTGGCAACGCTCGTTAGCGAAGGGTAGAGATGGCAACCTTTATCTCGGCATTGGTTCCCGCTGTAACGTTTGTGAAGAGGCCGATTCCAGGCGCGCAACGGTCTTGAAAATAGATCCGACTACTGGAGCAACGCATATATTTGCCAAAGGCTTACGTAATACTATCGGTCTGACTTTTTCTCCTGATGGTAATATTCTTTGGGGCAGTGATATCGGCAGATCTGGTCTTGGCTCACAACTGCCACCAGATGAAATTAATCGTCTAGTTGCTGATGGTGATTATGGCTGGCCATTCTGTTACGGCAAGCAAGAGGTTGATCCACTGCTTGGTTCTGCTGATCGTTGTGCCAGTACTGTTGCCAGCAGTATCGACCTGCCTTCACAATCGACACCAATGGGAATTGCTTTCGGTGAGAAGTTAAGTGCTCCAGATGAATATCAAAACAGTATGTATGTTGTTCTCCATGGATCATCCAGCGAAAATAAATTAGTACCAGGTAAAGTGATTCGTATCCCCTACCAGCAGCAGAAACTGGCAACTCACGGTAAAGAGTTTCTCCGGGGCTGGGAATTTATGGGGAAGTCATGGGGTCAACCAGTAGCAATTATAGTAGGTAGTGATGGAAATCTATATTTGAGTGATGCTAAGGCCCAGGCAATTTATCGAATAAGCTGGCAAACAGTGGAGTAAAATAATAATTTTCTTGACACCAACCAAGGCGATTTGGTACTTGAAAGCCCACCTTAAATCAGCTTTTTAAGGCCCCGTGGCCAAGTGGTAAGGCAGAGGTCTGCAACACCTTTATCAGCAGTTCGAATCTGCTCGGGGCCTCCAATATAAAGAGTGCCAACTGCTAAGCAGTTGGCACTCTTTTTTTATCTGTAACTTATACTGCTCCGGTCGAGAAAATATGGATCTTTTAGCGCCCCAAATAATTATCCTTACGGCTGTAATGGGCTCATTTGCCGGTTTTTTAGCCGGATTGCTGGGAATTGGCGGCGGCGTTATTCTGGTGCCTCTATTCCTCTGGTTATTTGCTCTGGCCGGATTTCCTGCTGATCTTATCGTCCACACCGCCTTCGGAACCAGTCTTGCTATCATCTTACCCACTGCCGTCAGCAGTACTCTCGGGCATCGCAAACGGGGAAATGTTGATTGGCATATGGTCGCCTTTTTAGCTATAGGTGGCCTCCTTGGTTCGTTACTGGGATCATCTCTGGCATCAATTATTGCTGGCGAAACGTTAAAAATCTGTTTTGGTCTGATGCAAATTCTGGTTAGCCTGAAATTACTATTTTATCATCCCCCGATATCGTCTGCTGACAAGCTGCAGGCTAAAAAATTGGCTTTGGTTCTGGTTGGTTTTGCCGGGGGGATGTTCTCCGCTTTTTTTGGAGTTGGTGGTGGGGTAATTGCGGTGCCATTAATGTTGATCTTATTACGACTGCCGATCCACCTGGCCGTTGGCAATTCAAGTGCTCTGATTGTCGTTTCATCGCTTTCTGCGGTTAGTTGTTATATCTGGTACGGGCTACAACAATCGGTTATTGCCCCTTTCTCGTTCGGCTATGTTAATATTCTGGTAACCTTATTAGTAGCCCCTTTGACTATGATTTTTGCTCGAGTAGGGGTCTCTTTTGCGAGCCGCACCAGTCAAGCAAAATTGGTAAAAATATTTGCGGTACTGTTGCTGTTTATCGGTATTAAAATTCTATTTAAGTTGTAGGAGGAATCAATGCTACGCCAACCTGCAGTTGCCGGTAGTTTTTATCCGTCCCAACCTGATGAATTAGCTGCTCAAGTTGACGCCTGTTTAACCGGGACAAACAACGCCAACAAGGTTAAAGGAATTATTGTCCCACATGCCGGTTACGTCTATTCTGGAGCTGTCGCTGGAAAGGTTTTCAGTGCGGCAGAAATTCCTGAGAAGGTGATTCTGATTGGCCCTAACCACCATGGTGGTGGCGAAAATGTCGCTGTCAGTAATGCTGATAGCTGGCAGACCCCACTAGGTGCAGTCCCCGTAGCAAAACTACTGCGAGAGCAATTGGTCGCTGATGTTTTTCCTCTGGTCGCTGATGATCAGGCACATCAGTTTGAACATTCCCTTGAGGTCATGTTGCCATTTTTGCAGCAGCGACAACCAAAGGTTGAAATAGTTCCAATTACTATTGGGTCATTATCGTTATCGCAAGCGTTGCAACTAGGTGCTGCCATTGCACACACTTTAAGTAACTGGGACGAAGAGGTATTACTCCTTGCCAGCACCGATATGAACCATTTTAGTGATGCCGAAACTACCAGAAAGCTTGATGCTATTGCCATCGAAGCGATGACTGCATATGATCCTGCCCAGCTGTATAATGTTGTCAGAGGACATAAAATCAGTATGTGTGGCGTATTGCCAACCATTATTGTGATGCAAGCAGCATATGAACTTGGAGCCAGAACCTGTGCGTTGGTTGATTATGCCCATTCTGGCCAGGTTAATGGTGATAATAGTCGCGTTGTCGGTTATGCCGGGTTAACTATCCAATAAAATTTGTAACAAAAATAAACAATTTCAAAGGAGTGTTCATGTCTGATCTACGTGTCCGTTTTGCCCCCAGCCCCACGGGTTATCTCCATATCGGTGGTGCCAGAACGGCATTGTTCAATTATTTACTGGCTAAAACCCAAGGTGGCGCATTTATTTTACGGATTGAAGATACCGATGTTGCCAGATCAACTCAGGAATCTGTTGATGCTATTTTGGATGCGATGAAATGGCTTGGACTGTCTTGTAATGAAGGACCATTTTACCAATCAGATCGATTTGAGATGTACAAACAGAAGGTTCGGCAATTACTGGATGAAGGTAAAGCGTACCGTTGTTACTGTAGTGCCGAAGAACTTGACGCCAAGCGGGAACAGGCTAAACAGGAAGGGCGCAAACCAAAATATGATGGTACCTGCCGCAATCGTACCGATCAGCCAGATGCTCCCTATGTCGTCAGATTCAAACTTCCTGAAGGCCGTGAGGAGACAACCTTTATTGACCGGGTTAAGGGTTCAATCTGTTTTCGCCATGAAGAACTTGATGACCTGATTATTCAACGCACCGATGGAACGCCAACCTACAATTTTGTCGTGGTTATTGATGATGCCGAAATGGGAATTAATCTGGTGGTACGTGGTGATGACCACATCAACAATACCCCCCGCCAAATTCTCCTCTATGAGGCACTGGGTTATTCGATTCCTGAATTTGCCCATGTACCGATGATACTTGGTACCGATAAGAAGCGACTGTCAAAGCGGCATGGTGCAACCTCGGTAATGGCTTATCAAGAGATGGGTTATTTACCTGAAGCATTGGTTAATTATCTGGTGCGTTTGGGTTGGTCGTTTGGCGACGAAGAAATTTTCAGTATGGATGATTTGATTGAAAAGTTCAGTCTCGACAATGTCGGTCGATCTGCCGGAGTTTTTAATCCCGAAAAACTTTTTTGGCTCAACAGCCATTACATCAAAACCGGAGATCCACAGCGGCTGGCCGAACTTTTACAACCATTTCTGGCCGATAAAGGGATCACCATCGAAGGTGGACCAGACCTGATTGCTGTAGTCAAAGGTTTACAGGAGCGTTCGGCTACTCTAATTGAAATGGCAACTGGTGCCGAGTTTTATTACGCCGATCAAGTAAGCTACGATGAAAAAGCTAAAAAGAAATTTTTGAAGTCCGATAATAAAGAATTATTTGTGATTTTACAGGATAAACTGTCTGGTTGTGATGATTTTACCCTGGATCAACTTGAAGCGGTTTTTGCCGAAGTTATGGCCACAACCGAATTGAAATTCGGTAAAGTTGCCCAACCGTTAAGGGTTGCTTTAACTGGCGGTGCCCCTAGCACCGGTATTTATGATGTGCTACAGGTATTGGGCAAAGAAATTTCCCTAGGACGGATAGCTCAGGCGCTTGCATCTCTCGACCAATAAAATGGTTATCCTTTTTCAATATCAATGCAAAAGGCTCGGGAAACATGTGCTTCACCGAGCCTTTTCAAGATTTATTCCTACAAATTTCCCCGCTAGATTTATTCCTGTTCCTTAATCCAATCACTAATTTGATCGGATATTT
>DAOWKG010000228.1 GCA_030639985.1 Desulfuromonadaceae bacterium | reverse complement strand
CAGCGTAGTGTTCGAGATGACGATAATCAATGATACACAGGAGCAGGGCAATAATTAGCCCCCCCGACAACCATAATAACTGCTTCAAATATATCGGGGTGGCAGCGTGCCAACTGGCTGTGGCACTGAATAAATTTCCAATACCGATGCCGGCCAATAATAGTACCGTTAAAAGCAGCACCCAGTCAAAGTGTGACACCAGTCGTCGATCAAACATCACTCACTACTCCTGTTCCTGCCGATTTTGCTGCTTTAATTCCATGTAACGCTTAATGATTTCCCGGGCAATCGGCCCGGCAGCACGACCACCAGATTGCCCGTGTTCAACCACGACAGCAATGGCTATCTCCGGTTTTTCAGCCGGAGCGTAGGCAACAAACAATGCATGGGGACGGAATCGGTACAACGTTTCACCATCTTCGTCGAGTTCCTCCTCGGCATCCGATTTACGCCTGACTACTTGCGATGTCCCGGTTTTGCCAGCCACGACAACATCATCCAAACGGGCTGCCTGTCCGGTCCCTTTGGGGGCATTGACAACTTCAACCAAGCCGTCCCGGACCGCTTGCCAAACCCGAGGCGCATAATCAATCGTACGGACAACTTCTGGTTCCGGTTGTAGCAACAGATTACCATCCCAATCTTCAATCTGTTTGATAACCTGCGGCTTTAATACCTGACCATTATTGGCTACCGCAGCCATCATTACTGCTAACTGCATTGGCGTGGCAAGGACAAACCCCTGACCAATAGAGGCAATGACAGTTTCACCGGCATACCATGGTTCGTTGTAACGACGTCGTTTCCATTCCTGAGAAGGCATCAAACCCGCACGTTCACCCGGCAACGGATACCCTACTGGGGCTCCGAGACCAAATTCTTTTGCAGCTGCCTCTAACTTATCAATCCCCAACTCCAACCCAACCTGATAAAACCAGACATCACAGCTTTCCCGCAGTGCTTTGGTTAAATCTGTATGACCATGCCCCTTTTTTTTCCAACAACGGTAGCGCGAACCGCCGATGACAAAATCACCTTTACATTCGACCGTCCGTTTCGTCCCGATAATTCCCTCCCGCAGGGCTGCCAAAGCAACTACGATCTTGAATGTTGAAGCAGGTGGATATTGTCCGGCAATAACTTTATTCTGCAGCGGATGGCGATCATCACCAACCAAAGCACGCCATTGATCCCCGCCGATGCCACTTACAAACATCGCCGGGTTAAAGGTGGGGCGACTAACCATTGCCAGGATATCACCATTATTGACATCCAGCGCTACGGCAGCACCAGATTGAGAACCAAAAGCATCATTAGCAGCTCGCTGCAGCTCACGGTCAATAGTGAGATAGATTTTGTTGCCCGGCTGCGAGGGTTTAACCTGCAACTGACGCAACAACTTCCCCTTAACGTCGACCTCTACCAGTCGCTGCCCTTTACTCCCCTGCAAGTATTTTTCAAAGTTTTTTTCTATCGCAGTTTTGCCAATATAATCACCAATCCGGTAAAGGTTGGATTCATCATCGTGTAACTCGGTTTCGGTTACTTCTCCAAGATAGCCGATTAAATGAGCTGCCGAACCTTGATCAAGATAATCTCGTACCGGACGTACTTCGGTCAGCACTCCCGGCAGGTCAACGCCATGTTCCTGTACCCGTTCAACAATCTCCCTGCTAACATCCTCAACCAATGGGACCGGACGATATTTTGGAAAGCGTTTCCCGGCTTGCCAGCGTAACTCTAAAGCAGAAATTTCAACTTCCAGCAGTGGTGCCAATTTTTCAAACAACCTGGAACGGTCATCAACATCCTGGCGCATCACCGAAATCTGAAACGCGGGACGATTATCGACCAACAATTCTCCCTGCCGATCGAATATCGGTCCACGCGGCGCATCAAGAGCTAGTACTCTGGTGCGATTGCGCACTGAACGTGCTTGCAGATCATCGTAACTTATAACCTGCAGATACCATAAACGCATTAACAGCAATAAAAATATCGCTGCTGCAGCGGCCGAATAGAGTAAAAAACGGCGTTGTACTACCGGCAGCTCTTTCCACCCCAGATCAAGAGACATGACGTTTACTCTGGTACATCAACCCGGCCAGACCAGAACGGTTACCCAATAACCGCTGGCAACGTAACAATAAGGACAGCATAATAGAGGCAACAAATATATTTGCTAATATCTGCGGTGGGATAGCGAAGAGAAAGAGATGGAATGGCGGTGCAGCAGTGGCAAAAAAAGCCAGAAAAAAACCTATCAAAATATTTTGCAATAGTGTCGCCCCGGCAATTAACAACAGTAGCAATGGTCGACTTTCGGTATTGAATTGCTCAGAAAGTAACTGGGTTGTCAGTACAATAAACAGGTACACCGATATGTATAAACCAAGGCTCGTACCAGAGAAACTATCCTGGATGGCACCTAACAGCAATCCGGCGATCAAAGCTCGAAACAGACTCTCACTTAAAGCCAGATAGAGAACCAGAATCAGGAGGAGATTAGGGCGCCAGTTGGGCGACAGCAACAGCGGAAATACACTACTTTGCAATAAGGCAAATAGCGCTCCAACCATAAACAGCAGAAAAAATAACCTCACCGATCCCCTCCAACCATCACCATAACTTCTTCAAGGTAAGAAAAATCGACGGTCGGTGTTACCACCACCTGCTGGAACAAACCAAATTGATCTTTTTCTACCGACTTAACCAATCCCAACGGTAGCCCTTTGGGGAAAATACCACCCATACCGGAAGTAACTAGCAGATCTCCGCCCTGAATATCGGCATTACGCAGCGCATATTCAATGGATAAATATTCACTCCGGCCACGGGCAATCCCGCGGGTACGGGTACGCTGAATCAAAGCAGCTACCGCCGATGAAGCGTCAGTTATCAACAATACCCGTGAACTGTTCGGAGCGATCTTGATAATCCGTCCCACCACCCCCTGGGCTGCAACTACCGGTAAGCCAGGAGACAAACCGGCATTACTCCCCTTATCAATAATAATTGTCCGTGCCCAGGTACTGGCATCTTCACCAATAACTTGTGCCGGTAGGGCCGGATGATCCAACTTGTCGACAAAAGCAAGGAGTTGGCGTAACCGTACGTTCTGCAGGGTAATTTCTTCTACTTGTTGTAATTCGACACGCAGTGACCGGTTTTCCTGCACTAGTTCAAGGTTACGTTGCCGGGTATCTACCAGCCAGAAATAGTTCTTCCAAGTTGACTTTGTGCCATCAACAATTTCATCAATACTAACTTGAAATGGTGCCGAAAAGGTAAGGATGGCGCGCTCAAAGAATGTTGTCGCTGTTTTCTGCCGCAGGTTATACGAGTAGAGAATCACGGCAGCCAACATTAAGATGACGGCCAGCAATAAGAAACGATAGCGTTTTAACAACTCACGCACTGACCGCTCCAAGCAGATGTGGGAATGAGATAAGAAACAAAGATAGCTACTACTAAAAAAGGAGGATCAATCTGATCCTCCATGAGAAGTTTGCATAACCACAAAAAAGGTTATCAGGATGAAATCGCCACCTGCTTCAACAGATCCAATTGATCCAAAACCATTCCTGAACCAATGACAACGCAAGATAATGGATCTTCTGCAATCACCACCGGCAAACCGGTCTGCTCACTCAGGAGTGCATCAATATTTTTGAGATGGGCACCACCACCAGCAAGGACAATCCCTTTATCGACGATATCGGCTGCTAATTCAGGTGGGGTCTGCTCTAATGATATCCGCACCGCCTCAACAATAGCATTAACCGGCTCAGTCATCGCTTCACGAATTTCGTCAGAATTGATTTCCATCGTTTTTGGGGTGCCGCTAACGAGGTCACGACCTTTAATATCCATAGTAACGACCTCATCATCTACATTGTAGACGTTACCAATACCAATTTTTACCGATTCGGCAGTACGCTCACCAATCAACATATTATATTTACGCTTCATGTACTGAACGATGGCTTCATCCATCTTGTCACCGCCGACCCTGACACTTTGGGCATAGACAATTCCGGCCAGAGAGATAACCGCTACTTCGGTCGTACCACCGCCGATATCGACAATCATATTTCCTGATGCTTCGGTAATTGGCAGTCCGGCCCCGATGGCAGCCGCCATTGGTTCCTCAATCAGATATACTTCCCGGGCACCAGCCGATTCTGCCGACTCTTTTACCGCCCGTTTTTCTACTTGGGTAATCCCCGAAGGGACACAAATTACGATCCTTGGGCGCACCAGATTTTTACGATTGTGCACCTTGCGAATAAAATAACGTAACATCTCTTCGGTATGGTCAAAATCGGCAATAACGCCATCTTTGATAGGCCGAATAGCGACAATACTCCCCGGGGTACGCCCGAGCATCTCTTTGGCATCGGCACCAACGGCAAGCACCTTGCGTTGACCACCGGCACCTGTTTTTACTGCTACGACCGAAGGTTCACTGACGACAATCCCCTTCCCTTTCATAAAAACCAAAGTGTTGGCAGTTCCCAGATCTATCGCCAGATCATTGGAAAACATTCCCCATATCGCATCAAAAATATTAAACATATTTGTTGTCCTGTCGACACCGCAAACGGCTTGAGATATTAATCTAAAAAATGATTGTGAAAAGCTCGGACACTCTAGCAAACCCCCCTTTTTTAAGCAAGCGCGAAGCTGGCAAAAAATGATTGCTTTTCAGCAAATTGGTGGTCTAACATGCGACCCTGTTTTTGTTATATGTCAACACCTATATTAAATTTAAATAAGGAGTTCGCCTGCAATGCTTCAATTTGTCAGATCAAAACAAAAATCGGTCTTGATCAAAATCGCCTTCGGGGTAATCATCCTGAGTTTTGTCATCGGTTACACCATGCTTACCGCACCTTCTGATAAAGGAGGTAATCAATCCCGTGATATTGCTGCCAGAGTAAACGGTAACGAAATCAGTTACAGCGCCTTCCAGACCGGATACAGCAATCTCTACAACCTCTATCAGAATATCTATCAGGGTAATTTTGATGCCAAGCTTGAAGAGCAACTAAATCTACCCAAGCAGGCAATGCAACAGCTAATTGACGAATCGTTGCTCATTCAACATGCTGCTCAGCTCGATCTGACCGTGACCAAGGATGAGCTGGTCGACAGCATCTCCAACTATGATGCCTTCCAGCTTGATGGTAAATTCAACCGCGAGCGCTACCTGGAAGTTCTTAACTACCAGCGGATGAAACCGGAACAGTTTGAAGCGGCACAAAGCCGGCAACTGCTTACCAATAAAGTCCGTGAGGAATTACAGCAGCATGTCTCAGTCAGTGATGATGACCTGAAAATTGCTTTCCAACAGGAAAACGACAAAGTTAATCTTAATTACGTTTGGCTTACTCCAGCACTGGTTGAGTCTAAAGTTGCCGTCACCAAAGATAACTTGAATACCTATTTCGAACAGAATAATGAACAATTTCGAATTCCTAAAAAAGTCGCGTTGCGCTACCTGCAATTTGATCCAGCCCGCTACGAAAATGAAATTGGCACCATCAGCGATGAGGATCTACAGCGCCATTATCGACGCAACCTCGATCTGTTTGAAACTAAAGAGAAAGTTACAGCAGCACATATTTTATTACGCATCCCCAAAGATGCCGACCAAGAAACGGTTCAAAAACGGCAGGAACTTGCTGAGCAACTGTTACAGCAACTGCACCAGGGAGCTGACTTTGCCCAGCTGGCAAAAACCCATTCTGACGACAAAAGTAACGCCGACAAAGGTGGTTCACTTGGTACTTTTGGTCGCGGGGTTATGGTTGCTGAATTTGAACAAGCAGCATTTGCATTACGTCCGGGGCAATTAAGCGAAATCGTCACCACTCCATTCGGCCTTCACATTATCAAAGTTGAAGAACATATTGAGTCGGGAGTAAAGCCTCTGGTCGAAGTCATAGCCGAGGTCAAAGTCGGAACAATAATCGAAAAGTCGCGCCAGTTAGCCTATGAGAAAGCCATGGATGCGTACAATATTAACCGCAAAACTGGTGACCTTGAGGCAGCAGCAAGAGATAATGACCTCGGGATTAAAGAGACCGGATTTTTCGGCAGTACAGATGCCATCGATGGAATTGGCAAAGTTGACGCTGTCAGCCAAGCCGCTTTCACCTTAACCGCTGGCAAACTGGCTCGGCCAATCCAAACGACTCAAGGGGTCTTTTTGTTTACCATCAAAGGTGAGCAACCCAGCCACCTACCGGAACTAACAAAGGTAAAAACCTTGGTAGAACAGGCGTATCGCACCGAACAAGCGCAATCATTAGCAAAAGAACTGGCAGATAAACTACTGACCCAGGCAACCGCACAGAAAAGTCTTCGAACTGCGGCTAAAAGTCTCAACTTAACCGTGGAGGAATCGGGCGATTTCAGTCGAAATTATGGCTCTTTCATCCCCCGGATCGGCACCTCACAGGAACTTGCCGATGAGGCTTTTGTCCTGACCTCAGAGTCCCCAATTGCGGCAAAAGTTTATACCATTAACAAACGGCACCTTGTCGCCAGCTTAAATAATGCAACCATAGCCGATATGGCCGCTCTCAGCGATTCTGATCGTAACCAATTACAAAGCCGGCTCCTTGGCGATAAAAAGGAACAATTGATCCAGGATAAAACCAATCAACTTCGACAAGCAGCCACAATCGAAATTTTAGTGCCAGAATTACTTGCCGCCTTCAACAAAGGGAATGATAAATCATGATGCCAATTATTACAGAGACAAATTGTCCCGAGTTAAAACTGGTAAACCGCGGAAAAGTCCGTGATATCTATGACCTTGGCGAGCACCTCCTGATAGTCACCAGTGACCGAATTTCAGCTTTTGATGTCATCATGGACGAAGGAATCCCACAAAAAGGGTATGTGCTAACCCAAATTTCCAAATTCTGGTTTGAGCAGATGAGCGACCTGATCCCTCACCATCTAATTTCAACTGAAGTTGATGATTTCCCCGCCATCACCCACCAATATCGAGATCAACTCGAAGGGCGCAGCATGTTGACCAAAAAGGCGCAACCACTGCCGATAGAGTGTATTGTCCGTGGTTACCTCTCGGGAAGCGGCTGGAAAGAGTACCAAAAACTCGGCTCTGTCTGCAGCATCCCGCTCCCAACAGGACTGCTACAAAGTGACAAACTGCCCAAAACACTGTTCACCCCATCAACTAAAGCCGAACTGGGTGAGCACGATGAAAATATCTCCTTTGAGGAAGCCGCAAAACTCTGCGGTCAGGAAATTGCTGAGCAAGTTAGCGACATCAGCATCAAAATTTATGAGCGTGCCCGAGAACTGGCCGATACCAAAGGGCTGATTATCGCTGATACAAAGTTTGAGTTCGGTATGCTTGACGGTAAACTCATCTGGATTGATGAAGCCCTGACCCCGGATTCTTCCCGCTTCTGGCCTAAAAATGACTACCAGCCAGGTCGGGCCCAATCAAGTTTTGACAAACAATTTTTGCGTGACTACCTCGAGACTCTCGATTGGGGCAAACAAGCACCGGCGCCAAAATTGCCAGCAGAGATTGTCCGTAAAACTGGCGAAAAGTACCTTGAAGCACTTAAGCTTCTTATTGCTTAAAAATATTCAATTTACCGATTCCAAAAAGCCGTTGTGCCCCATGCACAACGGCTTTTCTATTCTTTGCTACAAATATCGACGTTAAAAATACAACAATGTTTGCCATATGTACTTTTTTGTCATATATTTGTTCCATGTATCAACTTGCAGCCCATCCTGATAGCAAAAATAGTCTCATAATGTCCTCTATTATCAGGAAACCTGTTTCTGCTTCTATGCCCCCGGATTTGATTACATGAAACCAAGCTTCAAATACGGAATTTTTCTCGGTGCCATCTTCTTCACCCTGATCTGCATTATCGTTGGCAGCATAATTGGGGCATGGGTCAGTATCAATGAAGCCCAGCAAGCATCTTTGGCTGCAATGCTTAACAAATTGGTCCCCTTCCCTCGCCTTGGGACCATTACCATCCTGTTCATAATCGGGGCACTGATTAATCTCCTCTTCAGTGACTACATCATCCCGATTCTTCAACTTGCCGAAAGTGCAAAAATAATTTCATCGGTCAATCCTGAGCATCGGGTTAAAATCAAGGATGCATCAAAAGAAATTGAATATCTTTCTGAAATAATCAATCAGTCTGCCGATGCTTTTTATGAGCTACAACAAGATGTTGCTGGTAAAATTGCCCGGGCACAGACCAACCTTAACGAAGAGCGGACCCGTTTGGCAGCATTGATGTCTG
>DAOWKG010000324.1 GCA_030639985.1 Desulfuromonadaceae bacterium | reverse complement strand
CCAATTCGCCATAACTATGACCAGCTACGGCCGTAGCAGTTATGCCAAAATGTCCCAGCACTTGTGCTGCAGCAAGGCTAACTGCTCCCAGTGCCGGTTGAGCTACTTCGGTTGCTTGTAATGCGGCAACTGCAGCCTGTTTCGCTTCGGGAGTAAACTGTGGCAAAGGATAGACGATTCTAGCAAGGCTACCTGCCGTACAGTCGGTATTGGCGGCATAAGCGTGATCTGCGGCAGTAAATGCCGTCAAAAATTCCGGGAACTGCAGAGCCAGGTCTCTAAGCATCCCCGGATATTGTGCCCCCTGTCCCGGAAACAACATGGCAGTTTCACCGGCTGACTTGCCACTACCATAATAGACCCCATCGAGAGTTTCCCACGATTGTTGCCCCCGGTTTTTCTCCAACATTTTTAGGGCATTTTGCAACTGTGCAGCCCGTTTGGTCTGCCCCTTTTCAACTACCAGGATCAGCCTACTGGAAGCTGTAGGTTGATATTGACTCCGCTGTGTATCGGCCAGAAGACGTAATTGTGACCATTCCATTTCGGCATCAAAATCATTTAACTGGCGGCTCAAACCATCATCATCGGAAGCTGAAAACGGAACAATCTGGACATCTCCGTCCCAATCAACTACCTGTTTTTCCGTTTTATACTCCTCCAGCAAGCAATGAAAATTGCTGCCACCAAAGCCGAGGGCACTGATTCCGGCACGACGGGGATGGTCGGGATGCGAAATCCATGGACGAGCTTCGGTATTGACATAAAACGGGGTAGCGTCAGCAGTAAGAATTTCAGCTGGTTTATCTACCTTGATGGTTGGTGGTAAAACTTTATGATAGAGGGCCAAACTTGCCTTAATCAGACCGGCAACCCCGGCAGCAGCTTTTGCATGCCCTATTTGTGATTTAATCGAACCCAGGGCACACCACGGTTTTTCGGCCGTACCAAATACTTCATGCAGGGCGGCAACTTCTACCGCATCCCCTACTTTGGTGCCGGTACCGTGACCTTCAATCAATTCCACCGTGTCGGGAGTGACATTGCCCTGCTGATATGCCCGTAGCAACGCCTTAGCCTGCCCCTGAGCATTAGGTTCATAGATAGCCGACCCTTTACCATCACTTGATGCCCCGACCCCTTTAATGACGGCATAAATATTATCCCCATCCCGTTCAGCATCGGCAAGTCGTTTCAGGACGACGATTCCCAACCCTTCACCCAGAGTGGTACCATCGGAATCGGCCGAATAAGGGCGAGCATGCCCGGATGGTGACAGTGCCGGGGTTTTACTGAAACAGGTATACATGAAGATGTCGTTGAAAGTATCAATGCCCCCGGTTACCGCCATATCGGAACGACCTGAACTCAGTTCCAATATTGCCAGATTGAGAGCACTTAACGAGCTACCGCAAGCGGCATCGACAGTACAGTTGGTTCCACCAAAATTGAAATGTTTACTGATACGGCCGGCAACAACATTACCGAGTAACCCGGGAAAGGAGTTTTCCTGCCAAGGAACATATGAGTCAGAGATTCGTTTGATGACATCAGCAGCAAGCTCAGGTTCAACTCCGGCATCGGCCAATGCTTCTTTCCAGCGCGGATAACCGAGGCGTGCTCCCAGGGGAACAACCAGCTCCAAAGTTCCGGTTATACCGAGGATAACACTGATCCGCTCATGATCAAATTCTCTATCTGCAGCATAACCGGCATCCTTAAGCGCCTGTTCAACTGCCAGTAAACCAAGAATTTGCGAGGTATCAATCGCTTCAATTGCATTGGGTAGAATTCCATAATCCATCGGATTAAAATCAACCGGAGAGAGAAAACCGCCCAGTTTAGCGTAAACTTTATCGGCAGCCTTAGGATCCTGATCATAATAATCCTCAGGACGCCAGTGACTTTCTGGTACCTCAGTTATCGCATCAACCCGATTTTTAATATTGGTCCAAAACTTTCCAACATTGTCGGCTTGTGGATAGATTGAACCTATCCCAATAATTGCTACGGGTACGGTATCTACAGTATGGTGATTATTGTTTTCTTCTCTGTCGACAGTTTTCAACTGAGAAACTCCTTGATCTGGGTAATTTTCAAAGGTGCCAGCATACTGGAATCAAACTTGAACTGGCTTTCTTGTTGGATTAATTGATTGGCACGCTGCAAAACTGCTGCACCAAAAAGGAGATTATAAGCAACGGTGACTACCTGCCGCTGCTCAACTGGATCTAAAAAAGAACCTCGCACCCACTCGTTAAAGGCTCCCATTGATGGCCCACACCAAACCTGATAGTCTATTTTACGAGAGCTTTCACCCTGATTAGCCCAAACCGGTGATTGCCCCAGGTACCAGCGAAATACCAACGCCATTTTATATTTAGGGTCGGCCTCAGCTTTTTCTACCTGTTGCGGGTCACGTTGGACAAAATAACTGCGGGTCTGTTCCCAGATTGAGGTTAGTGGCGCTCTGAAAAAGTTTTTTTCGAGTTTGTCCCGTTCAGCAACGGGCAAATCTTCCATACTGTCGTAGGCGCGGTACAATTCGTAGAGCTTCTGGGCTCGAATCGCAAACATCGTACCCCGTTTTACTACCTGTACCTTGACCCCCATCTCAAACATGTCTCCCGATGGTGCCATGGTAATATCTGCCTGACGAGTCTCAGCCAACAGTTTTCGAACCTCGTCACCGGTACCAGATTCTACGCAAGCTTGATTTACCGAACCGGTTACCAGATAAGCAGCCCCCATCGCAAAAGCTGCCGCTGCCGATGTCGGAGTGGCAATCCCACCACCAAGTCCAACCCGAAGCTTTTCTCGATAATTATACTGCTGTTGAAATTGTTCTTTTTGCGCCAAAATTGTTGGGAATAATGACAACGCCGGACGATTATCGGTGTGGCCACCAGAATCGGCTTCCACCGTTACATCCTGAGCTACGGGAATTTCGGTTGCCATAGCTGCTTGTTCAGGGGTTAAATCGCCAGATGCGACCAATTGTTGCAAATATTTATCGGGAGGCGGGGCAAAAAACCGGGCAGCTACTTCTTCGCGAGAAATTTTGGCAATCACCCGGTTAGGAGCAACCACTGCCCCAGCATCATTACGATAGATACCGTGGGTACGGTAACGGATGATCGGCAGCGTTAAAGAAAGAAAGGCAGACGCTTCAATCAATCGGACTTCATGGCGTAAATAGAGTTCAACCAAAGCATTTTCCAGCTTTGGTTCAGCAGGGCTGTGAATCAGATTAATCCCAAAAGGGATATTGCTTTGCGACAGATCTTTAATGGCGACCTCAACTAGTTCCATGCTTAACCCGGCAGCGCCAAAAAATCCTAACATTCCGGCCCGTCCAAGTTCCTGAACCATGGCTACCGAACTGATCCCTTTGGCCATGGAACCGCCAACATAAGGATAACGGAGTTGATGGGTTTGACAAAATGCCGCATCTCCCAAACTATCCAGTGGACATGGTAAAACCATTCCAGAAAATGATTTAATCGCAGCGGTGAGATCAACCTGGCTACTACCAGAATAGAGTAATGTACTATCCCCTTCACAATTAGAAGAGATAAACAGGGGCTGATCAAGCCGGCGCAACTTAGTTAAGAAATTATTGCCATCTGTAGTTACACCGACATCAGCAGGTTGAAACAATCCCAGTGACATATTTTGTCGATTATCTGACAATTCCATCCTCCTAAAGAGCTTCCAGAGTTGACTGAATTTCATCAACTATTTTTTTCGGCGTCGAAGCACCGGCCGTCAAACCAATTCTTTTTAATTTACGCAATTTATCCAACGGTAATTCATCAGCTGTTTCGATATGCAGGGTTCCAACGCCACCTGACTCTATGACTTGCGCTAACCTTCTGGTATTACTACTATTATACCCACCAGCAACAATAACAAAATCAGATTTTGCTGCAATTTTGGTTGCCTCTTCCTGACGCATCATGGTTGCATTGCAAATTGTGTGCAACACCACCAAATCGAGTCCTTTGCGGTTGGATAATTCACTACTTATAGCATCAAAGATATGTCTATCCTGAGTCGTTTGTGCAGCTAAGCAATACTTGAGGTCAGGATCCAGATCACATTTTTGACACTCTTCCAAGGTATCAAAAACAACGGTGTCACCATCAGTGTAACTAAGCAAGCACTTGACCTCAGGATGATACTCTTCACCAAATAGTAACAAAACCCGACCATCAGCTGTATTTTTTTCGATCAACAAGCAGGCATCTTTAACCTTGGGGCAGGTAGCATCGATAACATGGATACCACGTTGAGAAAGTGAGTGCTGCACTTGCTTGGTTATCCCGTGGGCACGGATGACTACGATAGACCCAGACGGTATATCTTCTGGACAATCGGCAGTAATCACCCCTTTCATTGCATACTCTGCAACAACCTGTGGATTGTGAATAATTGAACCAAGAATATAAATATCGCCGGAGATATTTTTCTCTGCAATTATTCCATCCAGCTTACGTAATGCCAGGCTAACTCCCATGCAAAAACCAGCACTTTTGGCGCGGACAAATTCCATCTAAATCCTCAAATACATATCGTAAAAATCTGATTCAAAAACTAAACATTTTGTCATTTTATGATGCCATAAATCAAGTTTTTTCAGTTTGTCACCAGTTGTTTTTCAAAAAAAAAGGCCAGATCATTTAAGATCTGGCCTTTTTGATATTTAATGGAGCGGGAAACGAGATTCGAACTCGCGACGTCAACCTTGGCAAGGTTGCACTCTACCACTGAGTTATTCCCGCTCAATAATGCTCGGTTGCCCGAAGCGGATGTATGTATAGCAAAACGACTTATCGAGTGTCAATAGAAATTATTTAGCAAAAATCTTGAAAAATTTCACGAAATAATCAACTCCTGACCAGATTGTTAAAACCAGAGAAATATAGAACAGAAATATCCCCGTATTATGCATCGAGGGATAAAGGAAATCAAACTGAACCCCGAAAAACCAATAATAATTGTAATGCAATAACAGGCCGATAATAGCTATCATCTGGAAGATAGTTTTATATTTACCGAGATTACTAGCCGCAATGACTATTCCTTCAGCTGAAGCAATTGAACGAATTCCGGAAACAATCAGTTCGCGGGATAAAATAACCAGAACTGCCCATGCGGGAACTCGATCGAGGGGAATCAACATAATCAGAGCAGCCATAACAATCAATTTGTCGGCCAATGGGTCGAGAAACTTACCCAAGATTGTAACAATACCCCATTTACGGGCTAAATAACCATCGAGCCAATCGGTGATTGACGCTACAGAAAAAACTGCTGCTGCCCAAAAACAATTCTCTTTTGACTCAAACAGCAACAGCAATACCACAATCGGAACCGCAGCAATTCTCGACAGGGTTAATATATTCGGCAAGTTAAGTAGTCGTGCATTACGGACCATCAGTGTAAATCCTTTGAATTATGGAAATAATTTTTATAGTGTTTTTTTATCACTGATTTCGAGAATAATAATTGAAATAGTGTTTAACCAGTTTGACATAGTTTTGAGTTTCTTCAAAGGGGGGAATTCCTCCGTACTTGCGTACCGCTCCCGGACCAGCATTATAAGCGGCCAAAGCGTAATCAAGATTCAGATCAAAAGAATCCAACATTTTACGCAAATACAAAGAGCCACCATAGATTGAGTCAGAAGGATCAAATGGATTCGTCACCCCGACCTCCAGTGCCGTTTCTGGCATCAGCTGCATCAATCCTTGAGCACCTTTAGACGAAATGACCTTGGGATCGAAATTACTCTCAACCCTGATTACCGCTTTTAACAACGATCGATTAAGATTAAATTTGTCGGCAAAATGATCTATGAGGGAATCAATGCGATATTTATCTCCCTCACTGCGGTAAAATCGAAACTTTGTGGTTTTTGGAACATTAGTGAAATGAATCCGTCCGTGATCATCAACATATCTATAGATACCTGCTTGAGCGGCAACGGGCAGGCTCAAAACGATAGCTATGGTCGCGATTATCATTAATTGAAAAATCTTAAACATGAACATTTTATAACCTTTTACTTTTCCTCCTGTCAAGAATGGTGTATCTAAGTTCATGAAACTTGACAACGCTGATATCGAGATCAATAATGCGGCACTCAAATAATCAGCTGGATGGATAATAAACTATGAAAACAATAACAGATTTCCTGGTTATCGGTACCGGAATTGCCGGTCTCTCCTACGCCCTTAAGGTAGCAGATCAAGGGACAGTAGCTCTGATCACAAAGGACAATATCGAAGTCAGTGCCACCCAGCTAGCTCAAGGTGGTATCGCATCGGTATTCTCAGACGAAGACAGTTTTACTTCCCACGCTGAAGATACCATGGTTGCTGGAGCCCATCTTTCTGATCCTGAAATTGTCGATCTGGTGGTAAATGCTGGTCCTGCTGCCATTAACGATCTGATCGATTGGGGAGTTAAGTTCAGCCGCAAAGATGAAAACAGTTACGATCTTACCAGAGAAGGTGGGCATAGTTACCGTCGTATTCTCCACGCCAAAGATGCCACGGGGCGAGAAATTGAACGAGCACTGGTTGAAGCAGTCCAAAATCACCCCAATATCGCTATTTACCAACATCACATTGCCGTCGATCTGATTACCGCCAATAAAGTATCCCGAGAAAAAAGCAATCAGAATCGTTGCATTGGTGCCTATGTTCTCGACAAAGAAAAACGTGCCGTTACAACCTTTGGGGCTCGCTTCACGGTATTGGCAACTGGTGGTGTTGGCAAGGTCTACTTCTACACCTGTAACCCCGACATCGCTACCGGAGACGGTATTGCGATTGGCTGGCGTGCTGGTGCCGATGTTGCCAATATGGAATTCATGCAGTTTCACCCCACGACCCTTTACCATCCCCGAGCTAAATCATTTTTGATATCGGAAGCAGTACGTGGTGAGGGGGGGATATTACGGCGTGATGATGGTTATGCCTTCATGCCCGATTATCACCACCTGAAAGATTTGGCTCCACGCGATATTGTTGCCCGTGCTATCGACAATGAAATGAAAAAATCGGGTGCCGGCTGTGTTTTTCTGGATATCACCCATAAAGGTGCCGATTTCATCAAACACCACTTTCCGATGATCTATGAAACCTGTCTCGGTTTCGGTATCGATATGACCAAAGAACCGATTCCGGTTGTGCCGGCAACCCACTATCTTTGTGGTGGTTTATGCGTCGATAAAAAAGGTGAAACCAACATTCGCAACCTATTTGCTGTCGGTGAAGTCGCTTGTACCGGTCTGCATGGAGCAAATCGACTTGCCAGTAACAGTCTGTTGGAAGGTATCGTATTTGCTAAACTGGCAGCTGAATTTTCCCTGTCACGGCTCGAAGAACAACATCCCCCTAATCCACCGATTCCCCATTGGGATTGTGGCAAAGCGACCGATAGTGACGAAGAAGTAATCGTTGCCCACAATTGGGATGAAATTCGCCGCTGCATGTGGAATTACGTTGGTATTGTTCGCTCCGATAAACGCCTGCAACGAGCTATGAACCGAATTTTGTTAATCCAAAAAGAGATCGATGAATATTATTGGAACTTTCTGCTAACATCAGACCTGATTGAACTCCGCAATATCACCACGGTTGCCAGATTGATTGTTCAAAGTGCTCTATCGCGCCATGAAAGTCGCGGTCTACATTACACTATCGACTATCCAGATTTGGATGATAAGCATTTTCACCGTGACACCATAATTCCCGGCGCTCACCCATAAATTTATCGAGGATATTTAAATTGGACATTAATACGATCCGCAAAAAGATCAATCAACTTGATGACGATTTACTAAATTTATTCAACCAACGAGCGGCCTTGGCCCTTGAAATTGGTGAAGTGAAAAAAGAACAAGGTTTGCCGATATACGACCCGAGTAGAGAAAAATTGATTTTTGAACGGATGCAAAAGATTAACCACGGGCCATTAGATAACTCCGCAATTATCCGCTTATTTGAACGAGTAATTGATGAAAGCCGCAGCCTGGAACGAACCCACGCCAAGAGAGATATGTGAAATGCTGGTGATTATGAAAAGAAATGCGACCGAAGCCAATCTGGAACAAGTGAAACAGTTTTTGGTCGAACATGACTGCGATTTTCACCAATCCACCGGAGCTGATCGTATTATTATCGGTGTGGTCGGAGATACCAGTAATATTGCCCCGACAACCTTATTACAAATCCCCGGGGTGCTTGATATTTATAAGATACCGGATGAGGATTGAGTCAGGGGGCGGTATGAATTGGATATGGGCGGACATTTGAAAAGGGCGGAAATAGATTCCGCCCCTACAATAATATATTCACAACCGTAGGGGCAGATTCCATATCTGCCCTTTTTAACATGCCGGGGACACGCCACAAACACATGTCCCCCAAAACATTTATCAGCCTACCAATTCCGATTTTGTAAACACCGTACGTAAAACCTGCCCGGCACCTTCAATAGCTTCACGAGCCCCTTCTTCACGGTCTACCAAGGTAACTATTCCAGCAACCTCAAGCCCCTCTTCCTGCGCCCGCTCAACCGCTTTCATTGATGAACCGCCGGTAGTAGTGACATCTTCAACAATTACGACTCGAGAACCCGGTGGCAGATTTTTTCTACCTTCAAGCCACTGTCCGGTACCGTGCCCTTTTGGTTCTTTACGGATGATAAATGCATGGACGCTTGTCCCATCTAATTCAGCAGCAATAGATGTCGCTGTCGCAATGGGGTCAGCCCCAAGGGTTAAACCGCCGACGCCATCAATCTGACCACCAAACTTTTTAACTTCATCCCAGAATGCTTTACCAACCAGTAAACCACCAGTAGCATGTAGAGTCGTCTGCTTGCCATCAAAATAGAAATTACTTTTGCGCCCTGATGCCAGTGTAACTTCACGCTCTTCATAGGACAATTCACATATAATTGCTTTTAAATCTGCTTTTACACTCATTGCTCAGCTCCTTGAAATAACATTAATAGTAGACATCTAACATATTGTTTTATATCAAAATAACCCCAACTGATTACTATCTTTTAAGCGGGGGAACTTTATCGGGTACTTACCACTGAAACAGGCATCACAGAAATCAATCTTATGATCTCCAGACTGTTTTAAAGCAGCGTGAAGACCATTGAGATCTAAGTAACAAAGGGTATCGGCAGTAATGTACCGGGTAATTTCTTCAAGGGTATGTGATGCAGAGATTAACTCCTGACGAGAAGGGGTATCAATACCGTAAAAACACGGATAACTGGTTGGTGGACTAGAAATACGCACATGCACCTCTTTAGCACCGGCGTTCCGAATCATTTTCACAATTTTTCGGGATGTTGTACCACGCACAATCGAGTCGTCAACTACAACCACCCGCTTTCCTTCTAGAATATCACGTACTGGGTTAAGTTTAAGCTTAACGCCAAAGTGGCGGATTGCTTGCTGGGGTTCAATAAACGTACGA
Source organism: Desulfuromonadaceae bacterium (assembly GCA_030639985.1). Classification (GTDB taxonomy): domain Bacteria; phylum Desulfobacterota; class Desulfuromonadia; order Desulfuromonadales; family Geopsychrobacteraceae; genus Desulfuromusa. The sequence goes on along the minus strand of DAOWKG010000324.1, from coordinate 4,147 downwards.
CCAACATAATGGTTACGGATCAGCCCCAATTCAAACGGCAATCCAGATTCTTCGGCATAACCCATTGCTGCTGGCACGCCTGAATCGGGGACTGCAATAACCAGATCAGCTTCGACCGGATATTTACGCGCCAATTCTCGTCCAAATTCCTTGCGTACCGGATAAACCATCCGATTGAAAATGCGGCTGTCGGGACGGGCAAAATAGATATATTCAAAGATACAGGGGGTATGAGCTACTTCCTGCTTAAAGGGAAAATATGATTTTATCCCTTTTTTATCGACCACGATCATTTCACCCGGTTCGATCTCACGCAAGTATTCCCCTTCGATCAAGTCAAAAGCACACGATTCCGAGGAAACGACAAAAGCGCCATCAACTTTGCCCAAACTCAAAGGGCGAAAACCACTCGGATCACGTACCGCAATCATTCTGGTTTCGGTTATAAAAGCAAGGCTATAAGCCCCCTGTACCTGCCGCAACGACTCACATACCCGCTCCACCAAAGAATCTGACTGCGCTCTGGCAATCAGATGGATAATGGTCTCGGTATCGGCTGTGGTGGAAAAGATTGAACCGGTTTTTTCGAGGTTATTGCGTACTTCGGTGGCATTAACCAGGTTACCATTATGGGCAACGGCAATACTGCCACGAGAATAATTAACCATAATGGGCTGACAGTTTTTTATATCATTGCCACCGGCGGTCGAATAGCGGACATGTCCAATTGCTGAGCGTCCCGGCAGTTTATCAAAAACATCATCATGCTTAAAAACATCAGCTACCAGACCCATCCCTAAATGGGAGTTTAACCTGGTGCCGTCAGAGGCTACGATACCGCAACTTTCCTGACCTCGATGTTGCAGGGCATAGAGACCGAGATAGGTAAGATTGGCGGCTTCGGGGTGACCGTAAATTCCAAATACACCACATTCTTCATGGAGTTTATCAAACATAGGCGCAGCGGCTCCTTAGATTAGTTCCTGCTGAATAAAACGCACAGCGTTGCGATATAAAAGCAAACCAGCACCCTCTTCTGCCAGAGTCTCTCTGGTCCAGCGGGGGTGATGGGTGCGATGAGTAAATGCTTCTGGATGGGGCATAAGCCCGAACAAACGCCCGGTGGGGTCACATATTCCGGCAATAGCATTCTGACTACCATTAGGATTGTCAGGAAATTCCATCGTTGGATGGAGATCACAGTCGGCATATTTCAATACGGTTAAGTGCAGTTCTTCTAACCGCTGTAGGGTTTCGGGACTATCGGCGACAAAGCGTCCTTCACCATGGCGGATCGGCAAATAGAGACCACTCAAGCCACGGGTATAAACACACGGTGAATCTTGGTCTACCTTGAGCCAGCTCCAGCGATTTTCAAACCGGCCCCGCTGGTTATTGGTTAAAGTGCAATTTTGCTGATAGTTACCATCAATCGCGGGCAGTAAGCCCATCTTTACTAGTAACTGAAAACCGTTACAAACACCCATAACCAATTTACCGTCAGCGATAAACTGCTGCAGTTGTTCAGCAACGGTGCTACTTGTCCCGGCAATCTGGGCATGGAGCAAACGATTTGCCCCGGCTTTGGCACTACCAAGGTCATCGCCATCGAGAAATCCACCGGCAAGATTGAGAAAATGGTAATCACTCAAATTGATTCGGCCAGCAAGCAGTTCTGCTATATGGACAATATCGGTTTCAGCACCGGCCAATTTACAGGCATGCGCAACCTCACGTTCGCAGTTGGTGCCATTACCGGCAATAACAATCGCCTTGACTGTTTTAGCCATAATCACATCTCCCGTAACGGCGCTTGCCACGCCTGTTTTAAATCAGCCAGCGAGACATCAATTAAATTCTGTCCGCGCAAACCGTTTACTACCAAGTCTTGTTGTTCAACTACCTGCCCGATACGGTTACAACTCTGCTGCTCAAATATTTTTTCAAAAGCAGCTTTATTCGCAGGTGATACCGTTACCAGTAAGCGACTCTGCGATTCAGAGAAGAGGAGTTTATCTTCACGAATCTCCCGAGCAGCATCAAGATAAGAGAGCTCAACCTGCATTCCGTAACCACCGGCAAATGCCGATTCCGCCAAAGCCACCCCGAGACCACCGTCGGAAAGGTCATGGCAAGAAGCGATCAAACCCTGATTCTGGGCCTGATTTACGCTGCGATAACGTTTTAGCGCCGTTACCGCATCAACTTGAGGAACCTGGCTACCAAGTTCATCGTGTTGGGCGTAATATTCAGAGCCACCCAGTTCATCGGCAGTAACCCCAAGGAGATAAATTATGTCACCGGGTTGTTTCACATCCATCGACACCGCTTTCCGGGCATCATTAATCTTGCCAATTACCGAAAATAGTACTGTGGGTGGAATCGATATTTTATTACCACCGATCTGATAATCATTTTTCATCGAATCTTTACCAGAAATCAGCGGCACCCCATAAGCGACACAATAATCGTACAATGCCCGGTTTGCCCGTACCAACTGGGCGGCCTTATATCTACCATCGGGAGTTTTTTCACTTTCGACCGGATCACACCAGCAGAAATTGTCCAAACCGGCGACATGATCAATATCACCACCGACTGCGACATAATTACGCAATCCTTCATCGATGGCACACGCCATCATGTGATAGGTATCAATATCGCTGTAACTGGGACAGATACCGTGAGAGACAACTACCCCTTCAAATGAATCGAGTAATGGCCGGAAAACAGCTGCATCCGAAGGGCCATCGTTGGTAACGCCTGTAAGTGGCTTAATTACCGTACCAGCCTGAACCTCATGGTCATAACGACGCACGACCGCTTCTTTGGAGCAAATATTTAATCGTGATAACAATTGCTGCAACTCAGTCGCCAGATTTTCTGGCTGGCTAAAATCTGGTTCCGACAAATCACGAGGCTGCCACTTTGCCGGGATAACCATTTGCGGTACCCCTTCGTGGACGAATTCCATACTCAAATAGGAAACCGTTTTACCTTCATAGAGGCAATGAAAATAGCCCGAATCGGTAAAGGTACCAAGATCAGTAGCCTCAACATCCATATCGGTTGCCAGAGCGATAAAAGCATCGAGCTTATCTGCTGGTACCGCCAGAGTCATCCGCTCCTGCGCTTCAGAAATAAGGATTTCCCACGGCTGCAGCCCTGGATATTTTAGTGGCGCACGATCAAGGTGCAACTCCAAACCACCAGTATCCTCAGCCATCTCACCAACTGATGACGAAAGACCGCCGGCACCATTATCGGTAATAGAATTATACAGACCACGATCGCGGGCAATAATCAAAAAGTCGAACATTTTCCGCTGCGTAATCGGATCACCAATCTGCACTGCGGTAACCGGTGACCCCTCATGCAACTCTTCCGAAGAGAAAGTCGCACCATGGATGCCATCTTTACCGATCCGGCCACCAGTCATGACAATACGATCACCAACCAGTACCTTTTTATCGTGGCATTGCTGACCGTTAAGAAGGCGTGGCATCAACGAAGATGTCCCGCAATAGACCAGCGGTTTACCGGCAAAGCGATCATCAAAGACAATCGAACCATTGATGGTTGGAATACCACTCTTGTTACCGCCGTGTTCTACCCCTTCGATAACCCCATCAAAAATCCGCCGGGGATGTAACAATCGAGGTGGCAACTCTTTTTCGTAAAACGGTGAAGCAAAACAAAAGACATCGGTATTAAATATCAGTCGAGCTCCCATGCCGGTACCCATACCATCACGGTTAACGCCGACAATACCAGTCAAGGCACCACCGTAAGGGTCGAGTGCACTCGGTGAGTTATGGGTTTCAACCTTGAAAACTACGCTCCAATCGTCATTGAATTCGATAACCCCGGCATTATCTTTAAATACCGATAGACAGTAATCGTCAGCACCCAGATCTTCACGAACTTTGGCGGTGGCACCAACTATATAGGTTTTGAACAGAGAATCGATCACCTGAAGATTGCCATGCTCATCTTCGTATTCAATTTTGGCCGAGAAAATTTTATGCTTACAATGCTCACTCCAGGTTTGTGCCAGAGTTTCCAGCTCAACATCGGTCAGTTCCGTACCCAAGCCAACTTTTTGCCGGGCAGCGATCACTTCAGGATCGGCAATATGATCCTTTAT
>DAOWKG010000243.1 GCA_030639985.1 Desulfuromonadaceae bacterium | reverse complement strand
TTTCTGCTCCGCTCCGGCGGCGTCACAGGGGGAGGGGAACTAACAGCTCAACCCTTTGTGGAAAGCTGCTAAATTTTGCTCGACAAATTTCTTCGGTGCCAACTGCTTAATTGCTGTCTCACATTCATCGACAGTGAAACATAAAGCTTCATCCTTTATTGCGGCCCCCAACAAAACCAGATTCAACAATACCGCATTACCCAAATCTCTAGCTATTTTAGCTGCATTAATGCTGATATGGTCACTATTGTTAGAGCTATTAATGATCCAAACACCTTTTTCCTGCAATAGCGATTGATGTACCGGCAAGTTAGCTTCCCACAGCAGCAGTCCAAGATCGGCTTGTCCGGAACAAATTAGGGGGCTGGCAAAATCACCAATTTTGATGGTTGAGAGAACAGTGCCGCCACGTTGCGCCATACCGTGGGTTTCGGAAGTCAACACCGGGATGTTGCGATTGACAGCAACCTGAGCAATAACCCGAGTCAGAAACAGCACTCCTTGTCCGCCAATGCCACTGACGATAATCTGCTGCTTCATGACTTTTCCTCCTTAATAATGGCGTCGACCGGACAAGATTGAATGCAAGTACCACAACCGATACAGCGATCTTGATTGACTATGGCAACGTTATTTTCCTCATCCATATAGAGAGCCGGGCACTCAAACTTATCGACACAGATACGGCAACCGATACAATTTTCGTTGATCGTGACCAGAAATGAATCCTGTGCTTGCCGTACCGCTGGATCCATAACGCAACCATGGCGAGCGATCAAAACAGCGACTCCACCCTGCGGGCTACGGATATAGTCATCAGCACTTTTGAGCAAAACTTCAAACTTTTCATTATCATACGGATCCCAAACCTCAAGGAACTCAACCCCGGCAGCTTTTACCAGCGGTTCAATGGCAACGGCTTTGGTCGAAACATTGCCAGCAGCAACTCCCATATGGGGAACCGGCTGGCCACCGGTCATGGCCGTGGTCGCATTATCGAGGATAACAATGATAATCCGGGCTTGCTGGATAACCGCATTGATCAGTGCCGGGATTCCGGCATGGAAAAAGGTCGAATCGCCGATGGTGACAATAATGGTCGGGAACTCATCACTATCCTGCTGGTAGGCTTGATAAAACCCTGCCCCCTGACTGATACACGCCCCCATACAGTGAACTGTATGGACCGCCCCAAGATTCATCCCCAGAGTGTAACAGCCAATATCGGAAGGATAAATTCCTTGTGGAAAGCACTTTTTAATACTGTAAAACGCACTCCGATGGGAACATCCTGGGCAGAGAGAAGGTCGTTGACCCCGCCGCTCTTCGGGTTGCTCTGCCGGTGGAGTCAGATCGAGAAAAGAGGCCAAAACCTGATGGACAACATCGGGCATCAGCTCCCCCTCACGAGGAACCGCACCATTCTGCTTACCAACGGCACCGGGGTGAGCCAATTGCAATTCGATAACCGGATAGGTCTCTTCGAGAATCAAAATACGATCATATTTTTCGTGTAAATCTTGACAAAAATCTGGATTGAGTGGATATGGCATTAGTACCTGATACAGATCAATCTTATCGCTTAAACCCAATTCTTCGAGTAAATCAACCAGATTGCCATAAACAATTCCCGCTGCAACCAGAGCAGTTCGGGGTTGACTGTTATCTCCAGAAGTCAAAAGCGGTTGCCATGCTGGCTCGACCGAAATCTTTTCGAGATTGGCGTTCAACTGCCGATGCAATGCGGGGAGAAATGCTGGAGTTGCCACCCAGCGAGAGGTATCGGGTTCGAAGTTAGCCTGACGATCAAGGACAACCGGTGCACCAATCGAAACATTTTGGCGAGAGTGACAAATACGGGTAGTTGGCCGCAAGACGACATTGATCCCATATTTTTCCGACAGTGCAAAAGCCGGCTCGATTAACGCCTTCGCCTCTGCCGGGCTAGCGGGATCAATAACCGGTACCCGCGCCTGAAGACAGAACAACCGGGTATCCTGCTCATTTTGCGAACTATGCGGGCCGGGGTCATCAGCAACAATTGTCAGCATCCCCCCCTTAACACCTATATAAGCAGTACGCATAAAGGGATCGGCGGCCACATTCAGCCCCACTTGTTTCATAACCGCCACCGAACGCTTACCAGTATAACTGGCCGCCAGAGCAACTTCGAAAGCGATTTTTTCATTAACCGACCATTCTAGATGCAAGGGTTCCGCGGCCAGATCACGGCGATCAATCACCGCCTGTAAAATTTCTGTCGATGGCGTACCCGGATAAGCTGCTGCAACCTGACAGCCAGCTTCAATCAGCCCCTGGCCGATGGCTTCGTTACCCATTAAAAGTTCGATTTTATTTTTCATATTTAACTAACCTTTTATAGTTCAATAGCTTTTTAACGCAGAGCTGGCGAGAACGCTGAGATCGCAGAGAAAAGCAATGAAATGAATTTTGGGTTTAACCACAAAAAGCTTTTCTCTGCACCCTCTCCAACTCCGCGCCTCTCCGTTAAACTCATTACTCCCCCAACAAACCCTTCGGTCGTACAAACAACACCAGCAGCAACACCACAAAAGCGACCACATCTTTATAGGCACTCGAGATATAACCAGCCGACAACGATTCCAGCAGTCCCAATCCTAGGCCACCAATGATTGCACCTGGGAACGAACCAAACCCTCCAAGGATGGCGGCTGCAAACCCTTTAAGGCCGAGCAAGACACCAACGTCGTAGTTTAACGTCGTAATCGGCGTAACCAGTACACCAGCCAAGCCACCCAGAGCTCCAGCAATTGCATAGCTGGTCAAACGTATTCGACCAGCTGGAATCCCCACTACCGCTGCGGCAGTAGAATTAGATGCAACGGCACGCATTGAAAGTCCTAGGGAGGTGCGATAAAAGAACCAAGTCAACAGGGCGATGGCAACAACGGTTAACCCCATAATCCAGAGCGCCTGCGGTAAAATAGTGGCGCCAAAAATGGTTATCGGCACATCGGGGGTCAACGGCGGTAATGCCATACGATTTTTTCCCCAAATCAACTTGATAAACCCCCGCAAAATAATCGACAGACCGACCGTCAAAAAAATCAACACTAAAGGATTATCGGAACGGGCGGGACGCAGACCAATCCGTTCTACCCCCATCGCCACTAGTGCGACCCCGGAGATGGCCAGTAAAAGTCCTGGTATCATCGGCAACCCCGCTGTAAACAGCGCTGTAAACATTATCATTCCACCCAGAGAGACAAAATCTACCTGGACAAAGTTGACGATCCCCATGGTGTTGTTAACGACACAAAAACCGAGGGCAATCAATGCATAGATGGCACCGCTGGTCAGTCCTGCAAAAACATATTGGAGAAAATCACCCGACATTAAATTGTTACCCATATCACCAGAAATAATTTTACCGGCACAAAAAGATTGACATCAACAACCGATGTACTAACATACTAGTACATGGATGCGAAGATAAAATACATTGATCATTTAGTCAATCACTTGCTGGCGCAAAAATCTGCTGGCGAGATGGAAGACGCCCTGCGTCACTTGCTTACGCCAAGCGAACTTGCTGATGTAACTAACCGCCTGCAAATTTTTGTGCAGTTAGAGCAGGGAGTTCCGCAGCGACAAATTGCTGATCACCTTGGCGTTGGCATAGCAACTGTTACACGTGGTTCAAATGCCTTAAAAAAACGTTTCCCCGATCCCACCAAAATTTAAACACCAACCAAACACTAAGTCTGGGGCAATAATGTTCTTGGCACCTTGGTACCATGGTGGTAGCCATTTGATTCTATCGGGACATAACACCGCATAATCATAAACCATTTTACGTATAGACAAGAGTGCCTTAAAAGCATATCTTCATTCCTGCATTTAATTATTGCAATAATCCAACCACACTAGATGGAGAAACCAATGCTGAGAAAACATTTACTGTTAGGTCTATTGATGATTCTGGTTGCCGTAACTACCGGCTGTAATGGCACCAAATCTACCTATAAAACTGGAGCAGCCGGAGAAATCTCGGTATTATCTCTGCGTGGCGATACCAGCGCAATGACGGCAGATCAGGTTGCCGACCTGAAACGCGTTGGCACCTGGATGGATCGCGACATCATCAAACAACTCACCCGGGCAGGCTACAAAGCCAGACTTCTCAAGTCTAAAAGTGACTTCAAAGGTCCCGGTCATCTCTTAATTATTGATGTCGATAAGTACAACCCCGGCAATCGTGCTGCTCGTGCATTTGTCGGTTTTGGTGCCGGTGCTGCTTCTCTCGATCTGGACTACAAAATTATGAACAGTCAGAAAAAACAAGTCGGAGAATGGAAAGATGGCGTTGGTTCCAGCAAAGGTGGTACCTACTGCGCCCAGACTCTAAACCGCAATGCCATCGGTCAGCTACAAATAAAGCTGGAAAACAAATAGTAGCAGACCAAAGTTTGACCTGCTCTGAGGTTAGTTATATAATCCAAAATCCCTGCCATTCACGGTGGGGATTTTGTCTTTCAGCTCCTTTTACTTGTTGGTATCGATGCGTATTTTATTAGTTAATCCACCAAATTGTGGCAAAAGCATTCCCGAAGAACGTTACGGGATCGACTCCATCAAGATGATTTTCCGGGGTGAACCGCTGGCCCTGGAAACATTGGCCGGAAATTTACTGCAACACGAGGTAGAAATTCTCGATCTAAAAGTCGAGCCCGACAGCTTGACCGAGCGAATAGCAACTTTTGACCCGCAAATTGTCGGGTTCACCGCTATGACCTGTGAAGCCAATACGGTGGTTAAACTCGCTAGTGAAGTCCGGGAAGCCAGCAACGCCCAAATTGTCGTTGGCGGCACCCATGCTTCTGCCACGCCAGAGTTCTTCAACCGCCGGGAAATTGACTGGGTTGTGGTAGGGCTGGGCAAACAAAGCTTTGCCGAATTAGTTACCGCCTTAGATACCAAAACTAGCGTCAACATCCCCGGCATTGCTGCTACTTCACCAACAACATCTTTGTCGTGGCTACCACGAAAATTCAGCCGCAAAGACCTGGTCAACAACTTGGCAACCCGCTACGATCTAGTTGCTAACTACCGCCCCAACTATACTCTGGAAAGTTTAGGGCTAAAGATGGGGCTGGTTGCAACGGCGGCTGGTTGTCCCTA
>DAOWKG010000044.1 GCA_030639985.1 Desulfuromonadaceae bacterium | reverse complement strand
CGATATATTCGTAAACTGCTTGATAATTGTAGCTGCCAGTGTAGCCACCGGCCCGCAGGTTCCAGGCTTTGTCGGTTTCGGCATCGATGGCGTCGGTGTTGTTGGCATCGAAATCGGCAAGATCATATTCTGCTTCAAGGTTAAGCTTGCCGTCAAATAGCAGGTATTGCACGACAAAACCGAGGACATCTCCTTCTCGTTCGCCGCTATCGACATCATAGATACCGAAAGAGTTACTTTCTTCGACGCCGGTGACATAAATGGCCCGCAATTTTAATTTGTCAGCCAGTAGACTGTAGCCGCCGGAGAGACCCTTAATGGTGTTACCGGTGTTGAATTCCAGGCCGGTACCATCATCAATGCCATACAGTTGTTCACTGTTAATAACAAAGCCACCAAGTGACAGGCTTTTGTAAATGGAATTTGCTTGTACCCCCCGGCGAGCCAATCCCATTACCGTATTCTGGGTTTCCTGTATTTGCAAATCGCCAGCGTTGAGCAGCAGGCTTAAATTGTCTTTCTGGTAGGTTCCCGTCGCCAGGTAATTGACCAGATCGATACCTTTTTTCTCCGGCGCGAACATCGGCAAGCTTCTGTCAAGCCAGCGTAAGTTGGTGGTCAGCCCCACCTGCCAGTTCCCCTGAGTAATGGTAGTGGTGTTGCCAATGTTTGCCGCAAAATTTCGCTCAGGAATCTGGGTGAGATGGTTCGATTTGTCGATTTCATGTTCGTAAACAGCGGAGATTTGTGTGTTGCTGGATACCTTGGTAAGGGTGCTAAAGGAAAAGATCCTTGCCAGAGGATTGCCATCGGGCAAATTAATAGTCAGGTAGAGTTGGTGGGGGCCGTTTGCAAGTGGTTGAACCGGGTGGTATTTGAATCCGGTCGGGGTAAAATCGAGAGCACCAGTAATATCGATACCGTCCATTTGTACCAGCATATTCTGGGTTGAAACTGGCACCGCAATCTCATAAATAATCACCGGTTTACTGACGGTAGCTTCAATCCCTTCGCCGGGAGAGATGAAAGTGATGACCTCGGCACTTATCGCCTCGGCGACCGTACTAAGTGAGAGCATAAAACAGATTAGCAAAGTGGTAATAAATTGCCAACTTCGAGACCACCGACCTGACATAGTGCCTCCTTCTGTTACTGACAATAACTGATATAGGACCTTACATGCTTGACTATGCATCTAAATAGCCAATTTAAATGGGGTATTAGAACAATTAATGTAATCTTCTGTCAAGGGCAGGGTATTGCACCCATGGCAGAAGCCCATCGCTATAATAAGAACTAGCTGCTTCACTTTAATTGGCAATGGACGCTCTTGGCTAGGCATAGCTGGCCAGAGACAGGCAGCACAAATCCCAAGCCCATTAAATTCAGTGATTGCACTCTTGTTTTAAAGGTGTTGTCGGTTTACTGTTTAATCTCTAATTTGGATATGGTCGACGAATGCCATGCCTATGCTGATGTCAGCGAGGGGATCAAAACTTCTATTAAATCATACTCCCCGTGGGAATAGTTGATTGCCGCGTGTTGCTGCATAACCCCATCTGGAAGGACGTAACTTGCCTCTTAATATTTATACCAGTAACCGGATGGAAAACCTTACTGTCGCTCTTGCTAAAACTTTAGCCCGACCCCTTTCAGCACCCTTTAAACCAGAGATAATAGTAGTCCAGAGCCGAGGGATGGAACGTTGGCTGGCCATGGAACTGGCAAAGCAGTTTGGGGTCTGGGCAAATTGTATTTACCCGTTTCCAAATGCCATGATTCAGCAACTATTCGGTCTGCTGCTTCCCGAACTATCCAGATCAGCTACATTTGCACCAGAAGTTATGAGCTGGAAAATTATTGATCGTCTACCTGAGCTACTCGATAGGCAGGAGTTTTCACCCTTGCAGCACTACCTCAATGATGATCGGGATGGATTGAAAAGGTTTCAACTCGCCGAAAAAATCGCTGATGTGTTTGACCAATACACCATGTTTCGACCGCAAATGATCGAAGCTTGGGAGGGAGGGATGCAACCCTCTCCGGAAGAGGAGTGGCAGGCAGCTTTATGGCGGGAGCTGACCGCTGATTGTCAGGGGCAACACCAAGGAAAACTTGCTACGGCTTACCATTTGCGGACTATAACCAATGCCGTAATTCCACCCCTTTTCCCAGAGCGAATTTCTTTGTTCGGGATATCTTATCTACCGAAATACCACCTGGATATTCTCGCAGCAACCGCCCGGTTTTCGGAGGTCAATTTATTTCTCCTCAGTCCTACCCGCGAATATTGGGCCGACATATGTTCTAACCAAGAGCAATCAAGCCTGACCCTGGAAGAGCGGCAATACGTGGTAGCTGGAAACCCAT
>DAOWKG010000125.1 GCA_030639985.1 Desulfuromonadaceae bacterium | reverse complement strand
TGTGGCAACTATAAATAACGGTTTCTTTGCGTGAAATAAGAATGCCGGCTGAAACACGGGAGTTCCAGCCGGTATGGATAGTGATGATAACGAAAGGTGGTTCTATTTGGTCTTTTCCCAATCGGCAAGAAATTTTTCGATGCCAATGTCGGTCAGGGGATGTTTTGCCAACTGGGTCATGACGCCGTAGGGGATGGTACAGATGTCGGCACCGATCAAACCGGCATTGAGAACGTGCAGCGGTGAACGTACCGAAGCAACAATAATTTCGGTGGTATAGCCATAATTGTCAAAAATGGTACGAATTTCCTCAACTCCTGCCATCCCTTCATGGCCGATGTCATCAAGCCGCCCGACAAACGGTGAAACATAGGTTGCCCCGGCTTTTGCTGCCAGCAGCGCTTGCAGGGAGGAAAAAATCAGGGTGACATTGGTCTTGATTCCCTTGGCGCTGAATTGTTTGGTCGCTTTCAATCCTTCGGTGGTCATCGGTACTTTAATAACGATATTTTCGTGAATTTTGACCAGCTCAAGCCCTTCTTTAACCATCCCTTCGGCGTCTAGAGCGATAACTTCAGCAGAGATCGGTCCATCAACAATAGCGGTGATTTCTTTGATAACTTCTTTAAAATCACGGCCACTTTTAGCGATCAGGGAGGGGTTGGTGGTAACGCCATCAACCAGACCGAGATCGTGGGCGGCACGAATTTCGTCAACTTCGGCAGTGTCGATAAAAAATTTCATTCAGGAATTCCTTTTCTGGGGTATCGGATTATTTTTTTTGCGCTTGTTTGTATTCACGCAAACATTTTTTTGAGCAAAAATAATATTGCTGCCCATTTATATTGGCTTTGATGGCATCACTTTGGGGGAGATAGGTGTGGCATTGTGGATCTTCGACCATGATTTCCCCTTCGTTGCTACGGTTTTTCGGTTTTCGAGATTGCTTCGGGCGTAGCAAGCCGGAAATCATCGAGTAAAAAACAAAGCCACATAAAATCAATAGAATCAGTTTAATCATTGGGGTGCACTCGCAAATAAGAATACCGATGGCTTAGCCATCAATTATTGGGTTACCAAGTTTCATTTAAGCGACAGATGCCGTCTGCCGCAGGCAGTTCCTTAAGCAGGCAGGCAATAGTCTTATTCAGGGTCGGGTGAACCAACTGGGGTGCCAGATCGTTTAGTGGTAATAACACAAAATGACGTTGATGTAGCCGTGGATGCGGCAAGGTTAACAGGGTGGTATCCATTATCAGATCTGCAACCAGCAGCAGGTCAATGTCGAGGGTTCATGCCCCCCAGCGTTGAGTTCTAACCCGTCCTGCACCATCTTCTATCTGGCGGCAAAGTTGTAACAGGTCGGCGGCCGATAATCCAGTTAGAATTTCAATTATGCCATTCAGATAATCGGGTTGTCCAACGGGGCCACCAACCGGTGGCGCCTGGTAGAGTGGCGAAGTTGCTACAACCTTAATCTGTGGGTGTTCTGCGAGCTGTTGTTGTGCGTGGCGGAAGAGATTAAGGGGATTTCCCTGATTACCACCTAGCCCCAGAAATACCCGAGTTTTATTTGCTGCTGTCATGAGCTTTATATAACTACTTATATTAGTGGTTAAGCGTAGCCGCCAGGCTGCCCGAGCATGCCACGGGTTACCAATACAATTCCTTTGTCGGTGATCCGGAAGCCATTGGCTTTGTCTTGTTCTGGATCATAGCCGATGACTGTTCCAGCGGGAATTTCACAGCCACGATCAATGATTGCTCGTTTGATTTTACAATGGCGGTTAACTATGACCTCGGGCAAAATGACGGTTTCTTCAATTACTGAGTACGAATGAATTCTGACATTGCTAAACAATAGCGTTTTTTTCAACTTGGAGCCCGAAATAATACACCCGGCAGATATTGTAGTGTCAACCGCCATCCCCCGGCGGTCATCATCATCAAAGACAAACTTGGCCGGTGGTAGTTGGGTTTGATAGGTCCACATCGGCCAACTTGGATCGTACAAATTCAGTTCCGGCTTCGGAGAAATCAGCTCCATGTTGGCTTCCCAAAAAGCATCGAGAGATCCGACATCACGCCAGTAGGCTAGCTGATTGGTCTCAGGATCACGGAAAGGGTAGGCATAGACTTTGT
>DAOWKG010000175.1 GCA_030639985.1 Desulfuromonadaceae bacterium | reverse complement strand
CCTTTTGGGCGGGCTGGTATTGGTTGTCTTTGGAGTGGTAATAAATCGTTTTACTGCCTCGGTTAAGGGGATCTGGCCAGCTGGTCTGGGTACTGTCCTTACTTGTTTGGCAATTTTTGGCATAGCTGGTTACAATAATACTGCTTTCTACCCGTCAAAGATTGATTTGAACAGTAGCTTAACCATCTTCAATGCATCTAGTAGCCATTATACGTTAACAGTAATGACCTACGTTGCGTTGTTGATTCCGGTTGTCCTTGGCTACGTCATTTGGGCATGGAGACAAATGGACAGTAAAAAATTAACTTTGGAAGAGCTTGCTGCTGACAAAAAGAGTTATTAATAGGAGAATATTATGGTTCAACTAATATTATGGGCATTATTGATTGTTGCGGCGTATTTTGGCTCAGTTAAGTTGCTTGAGCGGTTAAAATTATTATAAGTGCAGTAGTAATTATTGAATAAAAAAAGGGCTCCGTTTCAATTGAAACGGAGCCCTTTTTTAAATAACATTTATCGATTTAGCAACCGCTACAGCCACTGGCGCAACTACTGCCACCAACTGCTGAGATTGAAAAGCCTTGACCGTATGAGTTGCTGACATAGTCAATCTGACTTTCTTTAGTGTGCGGTAGGACATTTTCATCAATCATAAGTTCAACTTCATTGATGGTGTAGGTTTGATCTTCGTTTTTTGACTCATCCAGAGTCAATCCCAAGCTGGGACCGCCTCAGCCAAAGCCTTCAAAAACGACCCGGAGAAATTTTCCGGTGTGCTCTTTCATAAGCTCTTTGAATTTTTCACGAGCTGTATCTGTGATTACTAGCATGGTTCTCTTCTCCTTTTTTGCTGTTGTGTTACAGATTCAGTGTAGCTAATTACTATATTCTGTGGGCTACTAAAATATTGCGGGGATGGAAACTCCATCCACAGCTAGCCTCAGGTAAAGCCACTGCCGGCTGGTATGCTACATGAGCCATTCCCGCCTGAAGCAGCTGCCGAAGTCAATGAAACAGTCCGCACTGCAGGTTTGCTACATGCTGGACATGGTACTTCTGCTGGTGGAATACGTTTAATTTTTTCGATTGTTTGACCACAATGTTTGCACTGGTATTCAAAAATAGGCACTGCTTTCATACTCCTTTTTTGTAGCATCTGCAGGGGAGCCGACTTTGGTGGTAGCCCATAGTGAAATTAATTGCCCCCGATTAGTCGCTAGCACATTCAGATAATCATATATTATATTTGCGTTGCGGACAAGGGGGGAATGGTAAAAAAATATAAAAAATAGTTTCCTTGAGGTGGGCTGTTGAATTAAACTGTAGAGAACACTGTTTTATAAACTACCAGGAGGAACCTTGAAATGGCAGCCAACTTAATATTGACCCGTAAAGATAATCGCATTGGTTTTATTACTCTCAATCGCCCCGAGGCGATGAATACCTTTATCCCCGAATTTGCAGATCAACTGAATCAGGCATTGTGGGATATGGAAAATGACGATGATGTCAGGGTTATTGTTATTGATGCTGCCGGGAAACATTTTTGTACTGGCATTTCGCTAGATCAATTCAACGATAAATCCTATCAGGAATATCGTAAGTTTTTATATGGGATTGATGCCTTCTATCATACTCTTGACCGGTTGAATAAACCGACAATTGCGTCGGTACAGGGATTTGCTTTGGCAAATGGAGCTGGCCTTTCATATGCCTGTGACCTGACTGTGGCAGCCGATACGGCAACTTTTGGTACAACTGCAATCAATGTCGGTTTGATATGTCTCGGCCCGGCAGCTCCGATGATGAAAATTATTGGCAAAAAGAAAACCATGGAATTGGTTTTGACTGGGGACATGATCAGTGCCGCAGAAGCTGAAGAGCTGGGTCTGGTTAACAAAGTTGTTGCTGCCGATGATTTACAGTCTGAAACACTAAAGCTGGCTGAAAAATTAATCTCAAAAAGCCCGGTTGCTTTGCAAATCGGTAAGAAAGGATTGCGGCGCTTGCAAGATGTTCCATATCATCAGGGGCTCGAAAGTATGGATGACCTTTTTGCGGCGCTTTGTGCTACTAATGATGCTAAAGAGGGCGTCACTGCTTTCTTGGAGAAGCGTTCCCCGGTCTGGCAAGAAAAATAAAGGTGTAGTAGCGTAGCTAGATACACCGAATTGCGATCATAATGATCGTATTAACAATTTATATATAAGTAAGAATATTAGTTATGAAACTGCTCAAAAATAATAGTCAAACTGCTGCTTCATTTGATAGCAACCGTGATCCCGCTGAATCTAAAGTTAGCGGCCTTGCTGCTACATTCAGTCCGGAAGAGGTTAAAAAACTATTTTTAAGTTATCTGGTAACAATCTTAAGTATTGAGGGGTTAATATTTTTCCTCTGTTATATTTACTTGTTAGCGACCAATAGTGTTGCTTTTCCGTGGAAACCATACCTGTTTGCAACTTTTATTGCCCCGATTGCAACCACCTTTGTGTTTGGGATGATTCTGCTGGTTTTTAATCGTTTCTTTTTTAACGAACTACCGCCTCCGTATGAAGGTATCAGGTCGACACCCCCCGGGTTCGGTGTAAGCAAAGGGGATCGAATCGCTACTTTTTTTCATGTTGTCCATCGATTACCAATTCTTTTCAGCATGTTTTTGTTGATTGCTGTAACTGCGTTTGCATATAAGCTGGATGCTATTGTCATTTATCTGGCCCAAGTTGGCGAATCGACAGCTCAATATCTGTTTTATACCTTGATTGGAGTATTGATTGCTGCAGCGACCGGGATAGCTATCTGGATGTTCTTAAGCTATCGAATCAGGCAGAAAACCTTACATTCTGGTCATCAGTATCGGATGCAGATAATGGATCAATTTGGCATGGTCCTATTGGAAGACGGTACTATGATCAACAAGGATGGTGAGGTGGTCTATCAGAATCAGCAGCAACTACAGCAGAACACTTCAAGTCAAATCACCCATAATGAAGTGACCGAAAATTTACAAATTATCGAAGAGCCGCAGGAAGAAGACGATTGATCTGCAGTGCGCCTACTGTAGAAATAAATGGTAGGCGGGATCATCTGTCTCTTCAAAGTAGTGATAGCCCAGCTGATCAAAGAACATTTTTAACGACTTTTCATTCTGCTCCGGTATTTCCAGCCCGATCAGTACCCGTCCAAATTCTCCCCCCTGACTGCGGTAATGGAATAGTGAAATATTCCAATCCTTGCCCATATCGGCTAAAAACTGGGTCAATGCACCCGGTCGCTCCGGGAACCAGAACCGGAACAATCTTTCCTTGGTTGCCGCCGGCGAACGTCCACCAATCATGTAGCGCAGGTGGGTCTTTGCCAGTTCATTGTCGGTAAGGTCGATAACTTTATAGCCGGACCGATTTAATTGATTTGAAAACTCTTCCCGGGCATCGCCACCGCCGATAGCAACACCAATGTAGATTTGTGCCTTGGTGCGATCGGCCAAGCGGTAATTGAATTCGGTAATATTGACAGATTTAAGTATGTTGCTACAAAAATTGCGTAACGCTCCGGGTGCCTCTGGAATAGTGATGGCCAGTAGAGATTCGCTCCCTTCACCGGTCTGAGTTCGTTCTGAAACGTAGCGTAGTCGCTCAAAGTTCATGTTGGCACCAGAGTTGATTGCGACCAAAGTCTGGTTGGTTATACCAGTGGTTTTAATGTATTGCTTCAGTCCGGCCATCCCTAAAGCACCGGCCGGTTCGACAATTGATCTGGTTGCCTGATAGATCGATTTAATTGCGCCGCACAGTTCATCGGTAGTGACGCGGATGATTTCATCGACATGTTGCCGGCACAGGTCGAAAGTAAGTTTGCCGACTTGTCGCACCGCCACCCCATCGGCAAAAATTCCCACCGAATCAAGAGTAACCCGTTTGCCTGCTTGCAGCGATTGATACATGGCATCACTGTCTACCGGTTCTACGCCGATTACCTTGATATCAGGTGACAATGTTTTAAGATAGGTCGCTATTCCAGCGATCAAACCACCACCACCAATGGGAACAAAGACTGCGTTCAGATTCCCGGCACTTTGCCGCAACAGTTCATCGGCAACGGTACCCTGACCAGCAATTACCAGTTTGTCATCAAAAGGGTGAATATAGGTCATCCCGGTTTGTTTTTGGATTTCATTACAGCGGTCGGCGGCTTCAGAATAATTGTCGCCATGCAGAACAATTTTGGCACCAAAAGCTTTAACCGCATCAATTTTGATTTGTGGGGTTGTCAGCGGCATTACGATCAGTGCTTTTAAACCCAGTTTTTGCGCCGAAAAAGCTACCCCTTGAGCATGGTTACCTGCTGAAGCGGTGATTACCCCGTTATCTTTTTCTACCTTCGAAAGGTTGGCAATTTTGTTATAAGCACCACGTAGTTTGAAGGAAAAAACCGGCTGCAAGTCTTCCCGTTTGAGGAGGATTCGATTGTTTAATTCAGCTGAAAGGTTGGCCGCTTCTTCAAGAGGGGTTTCAACTGCAGCTTCATAGACTCTGGAAGTAAGAATTTTTCGAATCATTTCTTGCATAATAAAATGAGTTCCATATCGGTAAGCCGATTTTCAAGTTTAGAATTTATATGGGAGGATGAAAAACAACCATGTTTAGTTTCTATATAAAATTACTCTGGAAATGATATACTGGTTGCCATGAAAAAGCTGCATGTTTTTTGTTATTGGGATCGACTGCAAGCTGGACTTCTCAAGGAAATTCTTGTCCATGAGGGGATTGAGTGCATTTTGCGGAATGATCAATTATCCTCAGCTGTTGGCGAAATTCCTTTTGTTGAGTGTAGTCCAGAACTTTGGGTTGTTGACGACGAAGCTTTTCCCCGGGCTGAAATGTTTCTTCGGGCTTGGTTGGAGGATAATAAGTCCGTTGCTGATCCCTGGATTTGTTTACATTGTGGTGAACACTGTGAAGGTCAGTTCGGTGCCTGTTGGTCTTGTGGCACGTTGCGTGATTAGTAAATTTCTAATTTGGGAGTTAGTTGCTATGTTGAAGATTATTATTGATCAAAATTTGTGTTGTGGAAGTGCCAGGTGTATTGATATTTGTCCCGAAAAAGCGATCAGTCTGGTCGATGGTAAAGCGGTTCTGGATGAATCAAAATGTGATTTTGATGGTATTTGTATCCCTGCTTGTCCCAAAGGGGCGATTGATTATGAAGATGAATATAAGGATGTTGGCTGTGGGTTCTGATTTGGCTCTAGCATAAGGCGCGTATTCCGGGGACATGTACTTTGTTACGTGTCCACGGAATACGGCTTTGTAAGGAACTGTTAGTCGTGAACCAATAATTTAGAACCGTCGGTGCTCGGACCGACAGCCGTCTTCATTTTCTTTGATCGCAATGAAAACGAAGCAAAAGAAACTCTTTTTATTTCTGGTGCAAGATTTCTTATCGCTGCTGGGAATGGAAGTGGTTGGATACCGCAACTAGATTTGATCACGTTAGCATCTGAGGACGACCGGCCCCAACGAGCATAAAATTGCTCGATGGGCTGTATATTGCGAGAACTGTGGGTGCAATGGAAGAGTACTGCTGGATTGGTCGTTTTAGAGCAAGTTGACCTTTTCCCATTATTTCATTATAGCAATGTCGTATCAAATCAGCCCGTGTGAGTTTGCGAGCTGGGCCGCAACCCTGCGACCTCTTTTGTTTGTAAATCGGTATTAAGTGAACACGTAACAAATACCTGTCTGCCAGCATTAATTATAATGCGATATTTATATTTCACTTCAATTATTCTCCCGTCCCATAAAAAAAATGATAGTCTAAAGAAAATTTGTTATCTTCTTGATCCAAAATTAAACTCATTCTCCGCACTGATGGTCAAATATGTCAAAAAAAACTTCCGAAACAATTCATCTCAAAGATTATAAAACCCCTGCTTATCTGGTTGAACAGGTCGATTTGAAATTTGATCTGTACGATTCAGCTACTCTGGTTACGTCAACTTTGCATATGTTTTTGAACCCCGATCGTGGTGGCAGGACGGAAGCGCTGGTTCTCGATGGTGAACAGCTAGAATTACTTGAAATCAAACTTGATGATGTAATTCTTGACGGTGCTGATTATACCCAGGATGCAGAAAGTTTGAGTATTGCAGCTGTCCCCGAGAAGTTTGTCCTGACAATCAAAAACCGGATCGATCCGCTGAATAATACCGCTCTCGAAGGGTTGTATCTTACCGGTGGTAATTTTTGCACCCAATGCGAAGCACAGGGCTTCCGAAAAATCACCTATTATCCAGATCGTCCCGATGTTCTGGCACGGTTTCGGGTGCGGATGGAAGCTGATAAGAAATATCCGGTATTGCTAAGTAATGGCAATCTGCTGGAGCAGGGTGAATTAGAGTCGGGTCGTCATTATGCGGTCTGGGAAGATCCCTTTTTAAAACCGGGCTATCTGTTTGCTTTGGTTGCTGGTGATCTGGTCTGCCTTGAAGATCATTTTACCACCATGTCGGGGCGAGACATTTTGTTGCAGGTTTATGTTGAAGAGCGTAATCGCAATTATTGCGATCATGCTTTGGCGTCACTGCAAAAATCTATGCGTTGGGATGAGGAAAAATTTGGTCTGGAATACGATCTCGATCGTTATATGATTGTCGCTGTTGATGATTTCAATATGGGGGCAATGGAAAATAAAGGGCTCAATGTTTTTAACTCGAAATATGTGTTGGCCCATCCAGAAACCGCTACCGACACCGATTATCTCGGGGTAGAAGGGGTCATAGGGCACGAATATTTCCACAACTGGACCGGTAATCGAGTCACTTGTCGGGATTGGTTTCAACTCAGTTTGAAAGAGGGATTGACCGTTTTCCGCGACCAACAATTTTCTGCCGATATGAACTCGGCAGCGGTGCAACGGATTGAAGATGTCCGGATTTTGCGCCAATTTCAGTTTCCTGAAGACGGCGGGCCGATGGCACATCCGGTGCGTCCGGCCTCGTATCAGGAAATTAATAATTTTTACACTACTACCATTTACAATAAGGGTGCCGAAGTTATCAGGATGATGCAGACACTGCTTGGTGGAGAAAAATTCACCGCTGGGGTTAAGCTTTATCTGCAACGCCACGACGGCCAAGCGGTTACCTGTGACGATTTTGTTAAAGCGATGGAAGATGCTGGCAGTATCGATCTCACCATTTTTAAGCGTTGGTATTCACAGGCAGGAACACCACAGGTTCAAATTGAGTCGATCTATGATGCTAAACAGCAGACCTTTACTTTAAATATATCTCAGCGTTGCTCGCCAACGCCGGGACAAGAGACCAAAGAGCCATTCCATATCCCTATTGCCATAGGCTTGATCGGTGCTGATGGCAATGATTTACCCCTCCAGTTAGCTGGTGATGGTTCTGCCGCCAGTACCACCCGGATAGTTGAATTGACAGAGACAGAGCAGTCATTTGTTTTTACCGGTGTTGCTGAAGAGCCGGTTTTATCCCCGTTACGTGGTTTTTCGGCTCCAGTTAAACTACAAAGTGACTATCGAGACGCAGAACTCGCTTTCCGTATGGCGCATGACAGTGATGCCTTTAACCGTTGGGAGGCCGGTCAGACCTTGGCGCTAAGGGAATTATTGTGCCTTTATAGCGTGTCCCTGCAAAACGGTGCTACGGTTTTACGTTCTGTATTTCTCACTGCCTGGAGTAAGGCGTTGGAGGATCGGCAGGTTGATCAGAGCTTACTGACACAATTATTGACCTTGCCGAGTGAACAATATCTGGCTGAACAACTGGAGGAATTCGATCCACAGATAATCCGGGAAGTACGGGATTTGGCGTTGCAGCAGTTAGCGCTGGAAAATCGCGAACTGTTGCTGGCTCGCTATATCGATTCTGCCGAAGCTAGTGCCGAATATTCCCTTGATCCGAGTGCCGTAGGTAAGCGTAGTCTGGCAAACTTTTGCCTGTCACTATTGGTGCGGCTGGGTGAGGTGGAAACCACCGAACTTGGTTTAAAGCAGTACCGTGCGGCAACCAATATGACCGCCAGGTTAGCGGCATTTTCGGCACTGGTTGAAAGTTCTGCCCCAGAACGGGATGAGGTTATTGACGATTTTTACCAGCAGTGGCGACACCAACCATTATTGGTGGATAAGTGGTTCAGCGTGCAGGCATTATCACATCGGGATGACACCTTTGCTGCCATTGAAAGTTTGTTGCAGCACCCCGATTTTGCTTTGAGTAACCCGAACCGGGTACGGGCATTGTTGGGGGCTTTCAGCCAGAATATGGCCGTCTTTCATCAGGCTGATGGTTCCGGTTACCGTTTGTTGGTTGAGAAAATTATCGAACTCGATAAACGTAATCCCCAGATAGCTGCCCGTCTGGCTGCGCCATTGACCCGCTGGAAACGGCTGGAACCGCAACGACGAGAGTTGTTGCGCTCTGAATTGCTACGGTTGCAACCGTTGGAGTTGTCCCGCGATTTAAGTGAAATAGTCAGTAAAAGTTTGGTTTAGGAGCCTGATAGGTTGCAAATCATCCCCTTTCTATCGGGGAAAATGGAGCATGGGTAGCAACTGAAAAACTTGGACTAGAATCAATAGTTTTAACTATATAAGGATGGAGAAAAAATGGCTGCTTTTACAATTATTGGGTGTGGAGATATTGGATTTCGGGTTGCTCGAGAGTTGATTGCTGCGGGAAATAACGTACAGGCAACAATTCATTTTGAAGAGGGGACAAAGGTTCCCGAATCTGCCGGGATTAAAACCATTGTCGCAAATTTTGATTATCGTGATGATGTCCACGATTTTGATATGGCCGGGCAGCAGTTGTTTTATCTTATGCCGCCACAGGGTGGTGGTTTGAGCGATTATCGGATGTTTAATTTTTGTCGTAAATTAACCGCCGAAAATTGTCCCGCCAAGATTGTCTATATGAGCACCAGTGGCGTCTACGGTGACTGTGGTGATTGTGGTGATGATCAGGTAACTGAAGATACCCCGGTTAATCCCCAGACCAGTCGGGCCAAGCGGCGTATCAGTGCCGAGAGTCAATTACAGGCCAAGGCTGAAAAGTTGGGTTTTGAACTGGTTATCCTGCGGGTAACTGGGATTTATGGGCCGGGACGGTTGCCAATCTCACAGCTCAAAAAGGGTCATGAAGTTTTGCGACCCGAAGATGCTCCGGTAACTAATCGGATTCATAGCCTTGATCTGGTGCAGATTTGCCTTGCAGCAATGGTAACTGGTGAGGATGGCGAGATCTACAATGTTTGCGATGGTGAGCAAAGTAGCATGAGTCACTATTTTATGGCTGTAGCCACTATGTATGAACTGCCGCAACCGGTACAACTGACCTGGGCGGAGGCGGAGAAACAGATGAATCCGTTAACCTTCTCATTCTTGCAGGAGTCCCGGCGGATGTCTAATCGTAAAATGATTGAAAAATTAGGCATTGAATTGCGTTATCCGACCCTTGAAATGGGCTTGCCAGCGTGCCGGATGGTTTCGTGATTAGTGGCGTTACCGCAGTGGTTAAACCGGTATCCGGTTTTGCCAGAGGCATCAGCTATCCTTTGCGAGCAGTTAAGTTATTTCGTCAGCAACCGGGCTTGTTGCGCTATTTGATCATTCCGTTTTTAATCAATCTATTGGTGTTTTCTACCACGGTTTATTTCGGCCTCGACTTGTTTCAAGGGATGCTCGAAACCTACGCCCCTGGAACTGAGGTCTGGTACGGAGTGATCCTCTATTATCTTGCCTGGATGGTGGCTTTGTTGTTGACCACTGTAGTGGTATTTTTCGCTTTTACTGTCATTGGCAATTTAATCGCTTCCCCTTTTAACGAACTATTGTCTGAAAAAACTGAGGTGTATGTCAGCGGGATTGCTAATGGCGAACGTTTCAGTTTGAGCCGGTTCTGGCAGGAATCGCGCCATGCGCTATTTGTTGAAATAAAAAAAATGACGGTGTTTGTTGTCGGTATGGCATTGCTGTTCGGCATTAATTTTATCCCAGGAATCGGCTCACTTATTTATGCCGTGTTAGCACCGGCATTTACCCTGTTTTTCTTAGTGATCGAATATATGGCATTTGTTTTGATGCGTAAGCAACTTAGCTTTGCCGAGCAACGTCGTTACATTTTCAAACGCCCCATCTTGATGCTCGGTTATGCCTGTGGGGTTTTTATCGTGCTTGCTATTCCATTTGTCCAATTCTTCTCAATTCCGCTGGCGGTAGTTGGTGCCACCTTGTTGTGGTGTGATTTTCCGTTAGATAATTGATGTTGTCCAAGAGGAAAATTAATAAAAGTTCATGGTTGCTGATCGAATTAAATTAGGGTAAAATGACCATCTTTTCGTGGTAAGACCAACTTTATATTTTTTAGCTGAATCCAAGGAGGTTTCAGTCCAATGCCTAAACCGGGAAAAACGAAATTTCAAATTGATTTGCGCCGTCATTTACGTGAGCATTATGTTAACGAAAATTTGACCCATTTGATTTGTGAAATTGCTGAAGCCTCGAAATATATTATCCACTCAATCAGTACTGGTGATCTCGGTGTGGCTGGTACTTCAAACCTTTATGGCGAACAACAGTTAGAGCTCGATGTCTTGGCCGATCGAATTATGCGGAAGCGACTTGATCACTCCCGTGTAGTTGCCAATATGATGTCTGAAGAGATGGATGAAATTATCCCGGTTTCCCCCGATTGCGACGGCAAGTATTCGGTTGCTTTTGATCCTTTGGACGGTTCTTCGCTGGTCGATGTTAATCTGGCTGTTGGTACTATTGTTTCTATATTCGAAGGGTGTGACCTGTTGCAACCTGGACGTAGACAGGTTGCTGCCGTCTACATCCTTTATGGTCCCCGTACCACCTTGGTATACAGTGTCGGTAAAGGGGTGCATGAGTTTGGGATGAATATGCTGCGTGAGTACACTCTGCTGCAGGAAAACATTATGATCAAACCGCAGGGCAACCTTTATTCTCCCGGTGGCCAGCGCAATCTTTATACTCCCGGGGTTGAAGCGTTTGTTACCAAGCTTGAGAAACGGGGGGTGAAATTACGTTACAGTGGTGGTTTTGTCCCCGATATCAATCAAATTTTACTCAAAGGGCAGGGGATTTTCTTCTATCCCCATCTGCAGAATATGCCTGAGGGTAAATTACGCTTGCTGTTTGAATTAAGCCCGATGGCTTATTTAATCGAACAGGCTGGTGGTGCTGCTTCGGATGGTCGTAAGCCGATACTTGATTTGCTCCCAACGCAGATTCATGAACGCTCACCAGTGTTTATCGGTTGTAAAAAGGATGTCGCTATGGCCGAAGAAATGATTCGCAAGTTCGAAAATGATAAAGAAAGTGGCGTAAATAAAAATAGTTAAAAATAATTTTAGGCAGTTAAATATTTGATCGGTTTCTCCTTTTTTACGTGGCTCTGTCCACAGTGGTGAAATCGATTTTATTTGTAAATTATCAATGCATAACGGGAGGGGGATATGCAGCCGATATTTATTGCGCTGTCGGGAACAATTGCGGGGCTGGTATTGGCTCCGTATTGGGTTTTACCATCCTCCTCCGGTTGGTTTTGCGCCATTGCCACCGGGCTCATGTCTTACCTGTTTCGTCGCCATCATCCTGTTGCATTATTTTTCCTCTTTTTATCGCTGCTGATTTTTTCAAATCTCCATTACCAGTTTCAGTTGACTCCTCGTGAGGAAGTTATTGAGATTGATAACTTAGCCCAAAAAGTAACGCTGACAGGGTTGTTAACCGATGTCAGACAGTTAACCGACGGGCGTAGTTGGTTGCTGTTGCAGGTAGATTCAGTCGTTGCCAAGAGGGG